>NZ_JAESLS010000005.1:0-119972 GCF_017892745.1 Staphylococcus sp. GDY8P45P
ATGAATTCAACGAAAGTGTTTTTATTTTACTCAAACATCATGGGGTTAGTGCATCATTGAGATATTAAAGTTTTTATTATTCGAATCATTCAATGAACTTAAAAAGTCTTAATTTACAGTATAACCATAAATGAATTCGACTGCAAAGGTATGGTATGATGAGAGTGATAGGGGTGACATAGATGTATTTTGTTAATAAAGAAAAGTTAGATAAAAAATTAAACTATTTACAACAATTAGTTAATGATTATCCAGATTATAGAGATAATCACTATGCATTTGAAAGAATTTCACAAATGTTGATTGAATCATCGGTAGATATTGGTAATATGATCATTGATGGCTTTATTTTGAGAGATCCAGGAAATTATAAAGATGTCATTGATATTTTAGAATTAGAAAATGTAATTTCTAAAGATACTCAAAATAATGTTAACCAAACTGTTGATGTCAGAAAGCAATTCGTTCATTTTTATGATGAACTTGATACGATTCAATTGAAACCACTTTTTGATAAAACACTTGATTATTATCAACAATTTATCGATGAAGTAATACAATTTTTGAATAATGAAAATGTACCTATAACAGCATTTGGTCAAAAAGGAGAGAAGTAATTTTTGATGAAACAGTACAAAGCATATCTCATTGATTTGGATGGTACGATGTACAAAGGGAATGAAAAAATTGATGGTGCAGCACAGTTTATTGAATACTTAAACAAGCATCAAATACCTCATTTATTTGTCACGAATAACTCTACTAAAGAACCATCAGAAGTAGCAGAAAAATTAAAAGTGATGGGAATTGATGCTACAGCAGATGAAGTAGTTACATCAGCACTGGCAACTGCAGAGTATATTGCTGATGAACAACCAGGTGCTTCAATCTATATGTTAGGTGGCGCTGGTTTAGAAAAAGCGTTAACGCAACATCAATTAAAAATAAAAGATGATGAGTTTGTAGATTATGTAGTTATTGGTTTGGATGAAGCTGTAACTTATGAAAAACTAGCAACTGCTACACTAGGTGTTCGAAACGGAGCAAAATTCATTTCAACAAATAAAGATGTATCCATTCCAAAAGAACGTGGGTTCTTACCTGGTAATGGCGCAATTACAAGTGTTGTGTCAGTATCTACAGGCGTTGAACCAACATTCATTGGTAAACCGGAACCTATTATTATGAATAAAGCCTTAGAAATTTTGGGATTAGATTGTTCTGAAGTTGCAATGATAGGTGATTTATATGATACAGATATACTTTCTGGAATCAATGTTAATGTTGATACAATACATGTTCAAACAGGTGTATCAACTTTAGATGATGTAAACCAAAAAGAAATACCGCCAACATATAGTTTTAAAGATTTAAACGAGGTAATCAAAGAACTCGAAGTTTAGGAGTGATTGAATGCAAAAAATCGTAGTAAGTAGAAAAATTCCACAGAAATTTATCAAACAATTAGAGGACATCGGTGAAGTAGAAGTTTGGGATGCATCGTTGACCCCTATGCCAAGAGAGAAATTTTTAACTGCTTTAAAAGACGCGACAGCTTGTTTTGTGACATTAAGTGAAACAATGGATGAAGAAGTCATTGAAGCTGCACCAAATCTGAAAGTCATAGCAAACATGGCAGTAGGTTATGATAATATAGATGTTGATTTGATGCAAAGTAAGGGTATTGTTGTGACGAATACACCAAGCGTTTTAACTGAAACAACGGCAGAATTAGGCTTTACTTTAATGCTTGCAGTGGCAAGACGTGTAGTTGAAGCGGAAACATATGTTCAAAATGGTGAATGGCAGAGTTGGGGGCCGTATTTATTTGCTGGTAAAGATTTATATCATGCTAACGTCGGCATTTATGGTATGGGCGATATTGGAAAAGCATTCGCGAGACGTCTAAAAGGTTTTAATACGAATATTATGTATCATAACAGAACAAGACATAAAGATGATGAAGAAGCGCTTGGCGCATTATACGTTTCATTTGAAACATTATTAAAAGAGAGCGACTTTGTGATTTGTACGGTACCATTAACTCCAGAAACACGTGATAAGTTTGACGATAAGGCATTTAAAATGATGAAAAATGATGCGATTTTTATCAATATCGGTAGGGGCGCTGTCGTTGACGAGGAAGCATTAGTGAAGGCTTTACAAAATGGTGAAATTAAAGCATGTGGATTGGATGTTTTAAGAGAAGAACCCATTGATATGAAACATCCGTTACTTTCAATGAACAATGCAACGATACTCCCACATATTGGAAGTGCATCGGTGATAACAAGAGACCGAATGATACAACTTTGTGTAGATAATATAAAGTTAGTATTAAGTGAAAAAGAACCTAAGACGCCCGTGGTATAAATTACTTATACCATGTCAAGCTACTCATTACTTGATTAACCCAAGTGAAGAGTAGCTTAATTTTTAGAAATATTTACAATGAATATCAGTCATTTAAATTTGCATTATTACTAAAAGATGATTGCCACATATGATAACTGTGGTTGTTGCATTATTAGATCATTATATCTTGGTTTGAAATGTTTTATTGAATACACATTAAATTTTGTAAAAGAATTTAATGTGTATTTTTTTGATTTTTAAAATAACGCTCTATTTATTTATATTCTACCTAACAATTTTGTTATATAGATGCACAAATATTTAATTGTAATGATGTAGGAAAAATTGTATAATTAATTGGTGAAAAAGTTGAATAATTTATATACAATAAAGCGTAAAATATAAAAAATAATTTAATGAAGATAATTAATGTTGAATTTACATAAATGCTAGAGGTGAAATATGCAAAAAAACGATAAAGAACGTACTGCTTTACAAAAATTCAAACCATGGTTATTGATAGTAATGTACTTAGCTATATTAATTGCATTATATTTAATTTATGGTACAGGAGATACACACAATAACTTTATTTACAATGAATTTTAATTAAGGAGACTATCATGAAAGACATCATTCGAACTTTAATAGAGCATGGAGAAAACTGCCCAAATCAAGTTGCAGTTAAACATAATGACGAAATTCTGACATATGAAGCGCTCAATCGCTTTGCTAATCAACTTGCAATCCTATTGAAAGATGCTAAAACACCACTAATTTTATATGGGCACATGTCCCCGTTTATGATTGTGGGAATGATAGGTAGTATGAAAGCAGGTTGTGGCTATGTTCCCCTAGATACTTCTATCCCTCAAGATCGTATTCTATCTATTATAAATAAAATAGAGCCTCAATTTATATTTAATACTACTAATGAACAACTAGAAATTGAGGATATTTCCTTTATTTCAAAAGATTTATTAACAGGCGTAAAACAAAATGAGGACACAGTAAGTAAAATTAAAGATTCAGATATTGCTTATACTATTTTCACATCAGGTTCTACTGGAGAGCCCAAAGGTGTACAAATCAGTTATGAGAGCCTCAATCTTTTTACAAATTGGATGTTAGAACTTAATCAAGTTGGTTCAAATCAACAATGGTTAAATCAAGCGCCTTTTTCATTTGATTTGTCTGTCATGTCTATATATCCATGTTTAATGACTGCTGGAACTTTGAACTTAGTTGATAAGACAATGATTAATAAACCAAAATTATTAAATGAAATGTTAGAAGAATCAAAAATAAATGTATGGGTATCTACACCCTCATTTATGGAAATGTGTCTCATGTTACCTCGCTTGACAGAAGCATATTACAGTAATTTAAAGGAATTTTTCTTTTGCGGCGAGATATTGGCAAATAAAACTGCAGAACTATTGCTACAACGTTTCCCATCTGCTTATATTTACAACACTTATGGGCCTACAGAAGCTACGGTAGCAGTTACAAGTATATTAGTTACAGAAGAAGTGATAAATCAGTACAATCCTTTACCAGTAGGATTACCGCAACCGGGAACTAAGTTATCTTTGACCCATGAAGGCGAACTTATTATTTCAGGGAAATGCGTAAGTGAAGGATATGTCAAAGACGAACTACGTTCTAAAAAAGTATTTAACAAGTTAGACGGTCAGAAATCTTATTACACTGGTGACAAAGCACAATTTATTGATAATCAATGGTTTATTAATGGGAGAATAGATTATCAAATTAAATTAAACGGTTATCGTATGGAATTAGAAGAAATTGAATTTCAATTGCGAAAATTAGAAAAGATTAGAGATGCGATTGTCGTACCAACTTATAAAAATAACAAAGTCACTCATTTAAATGCCGCAGTAATATTGAATCATTGTGATGAGGTAAAAGAAGTTCAAACTTTGACACATGATATCAAAACTGAGTTGAAACCTGTACTGCCTGAATATATGATTCCCAAAAAGATAATATATATGAAGAAATTACCGCTTACGATGAATGGGAAATTGGATCGTAAGAAGATTGCTGAGGCTATATTGAAATGATTCCATATGGCGATTTTACATTCTTTTTTATAGCATTAGTAATATTATTACCAGTTATCATATTAGGATTTATGGGCAAACAGAGCAAAATCTATAATGGTCTTAGTACAGCCGTTATGATTATATTAATATTCTCATCGACTAAGCATAACTTATTTGGACAAACGTATTTAAGCTTAGAATTGATAAATTTTATACTTTATCTGATTTGGCAAGTGATGATTATTATATATTATTGGCATTCTCGAGCTAAAAATAATACTACAACAAAATTTATATCAGTTATTTTTCTTTCTATTTTGCCACTGATTATTGTGAAAGTTATGCAAAGTTCGTGGTTTGGTACTGCGCAGTTAAAACTACATGAGAGTAAATTCATTGAATTTATAGGGTTTTTAGGCATTTCATATGTAACTTTTAAAAGTGTTCAACTATTAATGGAAATTAGAGATGGCTCAATCAAAGAGGTAAGACTTTGGAAAGTAGTACAGTTTATATCATTTTTTCCAACCATTTCTTCAGGACCGATTGACCGTTACAAACGTTTTGTAAAAGATGACAATAAAATTCTGAGTGGAAGTGACTATAGTCATTTATTAGTCAAAGCAATACATTACATCATGCTCGGATTTTTATATAAATACATTATTGCTTATTTAATACAAACATTTGCAATTAATCCATTAATGCTGGATTTTTCTGGTGTTATCACAAAATGGCTATATATGTATGCTTACAGTTTATATTTATTTTTTGATTTTGCCGGTTATTCACTTTTTGCTATAGCATTTAGTTATATTTATGGTATTCAAACCCCGCAAAACTTTAACCAACCATTTAAAGCTAAAAATATTAAAGATTTTTGGAATAGATGGCATATGTCACTCTCATTCTGGTTTAGAGATTGTATTTATATGCGTTCATTATTCTTTATGTCAAAGAAAAAATTACTGAAAAGTCAATTTGCAATGTCGAATATAGCATTTTTCTTAAACTTTTTAATAATGGGCATCTGGCATGGTATTGAAATTTATTATATTTTGTATGGTTTGTACCATGCAGCATTATTTATTGGATATGGTTATTATGAAAAATGGAGAAAAAACCATCGTCCACGTTGGCAGAACCAGTTTACAACTGCTTTAAGTATTGTTGTAACGTTTCACTTTGTAACATTTGGTTTTCTGATTTTTTCTGGAAAACTTTTTTAAAATGAGGAGGAATTATAATGGAATTTAAAGAACAAGTGTTAGATCTATTAGCTGAAGTAACTGAAAATAATATCGTGAAAGAAAACCCTGACGTTGAATTATTTGAAGAAGGTATTATAGATTCATTTCAAACGGTTGGTTTATTATTAGAAATTCAAAATAAATTAGATATAGAAGTTTCAATTATGGATTTTGACAGAGATGAATGGGCAACGCCTAATAAGATTGTAACGGCATTAGAAGAATTAAAATGAAATTAAAACACTTTATTCCAATTATTATCAGTCTATGTTTATTTGGGATTTTCTTAATATTACCTTCTAGCTGGTTTAGTGGATTAATTACTCCGAAAACTATAGAAAATCAACGCACTTCACTATCACATCAAGTATTAAAAGGTACGTTAATACAAGATAAGATGTTTAAATCGAATCATTTTTATCCTATTTATGGTTCTAGTGAACTTGGAAAGGATGATCCGTTTAATCCATCTATGTTATTGCGCAACAAAAATACGTATGCTAAACAACCATTTCTAATTGGCACAGGTGGTTCTACAGATTTGATTAATGCTGTGGAATTAGCTTCACAATATGATCATTTAAAAGGAAAGAAAATGGCACTTATCATATCACCACAATGGTTTACGGACCATGGATTAACTAATAAAAATTTTGATGCACGTATATCTAAAGCACAATTGAATCGTTTATTTAATCAAAATTATTTAAGTCCAGAGCTTAAACAACGCTATGCAAAGCGTTTATTGAGATTTAAAAATGTAGAAAACCGAAAATATTTAGAAAAAGTAGCTAAAGGTAAAACCAACAATAAAGACCAATATTTATCACCGTTTAAAATGAATCAATTTGAAAAAATTGAAGCGATAAAGTCGAATTTCCCACTTTCAAATACTGAGCTAGAAGATATTAAACCAGTAACAGCTCAAGATGAAAGTTGGAAAATGCTTCTCAATAAATCTGAAAAATATGGCGCTAAACATTCAAAATCAAATATGTTTAAAATTAGAGATGAGTATTGGCAATTAATAAAAAAACATAAGCGTAAAGTGAATAGAGATTATGAATTTAATAGTAATTCTCCAGAGTTTAAAGATTTGGAGTTATTGGTAGATACTATGCGAGAAGCTGGTGCTGATATAGAATATATCAGTCTTCCATCAAATGGAAAGTGGTACGATCATATAGGTGTAAATAAAGAAAAACGTCAGAAAGTATATAACAAAATTAGAGAAACTGTTGTTAATCGTGGTGGGAAAATTTATGATATGACAGATAAAGATTATGAACCTTATGTTATCAGTGATGCCGTCCATATAGGATGGAAAGGCTGGGTTTATATTAGTGAGCACATTGCGCAGCACATGCGTAAATAGTTATTTTAAAATTGAACGTGGATGATTTGAAAAATATATGAAATGTAGCATATGATAGGAAATCGCAACAATAGATTTCCTATCATTTTTTTATGGACGTGATTCATGAATCCAATCTTTACATAAGTCCAGACAGTATATTGTTCAGGAAAAAGATGACTTAAATAAAATTAACTAACAAAATCAAATGTATTTCACATCGTGCATACATCGATTTTATTACTGATTTGAATATAAAAATGCACCTTCATTGAACATGAAAGTGCATTTTGTTATGAATCGGTTATTATATAACAAATTCATAAACAAAGAATTCTATAAAATTTGACGCTTTTGTTGTTTAATTTATATATAAGTTGATCAACTAGAATACTTGTTCTACTTCTACTACTCCAGGTACTTCTTCATGTAAAGCGCGTTCGATGCCTGCTTTTAATGTGATTGTTGAACTTGGGCATGTACCACATGCACCGTGCAATTGAAGCTTAACAATTCCATCTTCTACATCTACTAGCGAGCAATCGCCGCCATCACGTAGTAAGAATGGACGTAGTTTTTCAATTACTTCTGCTACTTGATCAAACATTGTTACGTTTTCAGTTGGCATGGAAATGCCTCCTTTCAAGTATATTATTTCATTTTCTGTCTATCTTTTTATTATAATAGATATATAAAGAAAAATCTATCAATCAAGACAAAAGGGGATAGTTAAAATGAATAAAGTAAGTGTAGTCGTTTATGGTGCAGATGTTGTTTGTGCAAGCTGTGTTAATGCACCAACTGCTCGAAATACTTTTGATTGGCTGCAACCATTGCTCAAAAGAAAGTATCCAGATACACAATTTGAATTTACGTATATCGATATCGAGAAGGATACTGAAAATTTAACTGATCATGACCAACAATATATTGAGCGTATTCAGGAAGATGAATTGTTCTATCCACTTGTAACGATGAATGATGAATATGTTTCTGATGGATATGTACAATTGAGAGATATTACTAAATTTATGGATGCGCATTAATTTAATCATTTAGAAAAAGACACGTTCATATACTTTTAACAGAAGTTAGTAAAGTATATGAAGACGTGTCTTTGTTATTTTTGTTTAAGATTTATCCATTGTGATATTTGTATAACCATAGCACACCAGATTTTAAGATTGAAGCTAAACGACCAGTAACTGTTCTGTCCATGATGTAGGCAAAACCTTTTTTATCGCCAAGAGAACCTAAGAAACCTTGAACTTTAAGTTCTGGCATTTTTTCTGGTAGAGGCTTGCCTTGCCATTGTAGTTTCATAACATCTGCAATTTGGTCTCCTTGAACTTCAGCAAGTTGTGCACTAGGTGCATGAGGCAAATCTGCACAGTCTCCTACTACGTAAACATTTTTATAGGTTGGAACTTGATGGTATTGGTTAAGGATGACACGGCCATCTCTACTAATATCAATTGGTAAATTTCTAACAATTTCCACAGGTTGAATTCCAGCTGTCCAAACGATTAAATCTAATGGTTCAGGTACATCATTATTGAAAATTTTACCAGGTTCCACACGATTAATATCAGAGTTTGGTACTACTGTTACATCGTTCTTTCTAAACCAATTTTCTATATAACGACTTAATTTTTCAGGGAAACGTCGCAAAATGCGTTCTCCACGATCATATAAGTATATTTGTAAGTCTTTACGACTTTCACGGAGTTCACTCGCTAGTTCGATGCCACTTAAACCTGCACCTACAATACCTACTTTTGCTCCGTTGGGTAGTTCACTAATATGATGAAATGTTTCCCGTGAACTTGATAACGTTTGGATACTGTGAGTATATTCTGCAGCCCCTGGAACATTATGATATTTGTCTTCACAACCAAGTCCAATAACCAATTCATCATAATCTACTTTTGTGTTGCCAACTGAAATAATTTGATCTTCCAAATTAATATCATTAATTTCTCCATACACAATATTGATACGTTCTGAATCAGGGAAATTCATACGAATATCTTTGTCTGATTTAGTACCAGCAGCTAATTCATAGAATTCTGGTTTTAAACCATGATAAGGCATACGATCAATTAATGTAATAGAATAATTTTCAGGAAGTGCAGATGGTAAAATATGAGACATAATGCGCATATTTCCGTATCCGCCACCCAATAGAACTAAATTTTTCATTTATGATACCCCTTTAGTAAAAATGTATTGAGCAATTTGATAAAAATACAACTTATTTTCGTTAATAAATAATATCTTTATCTCTTGTCGTCAATGTAAGTCAATAAATATAATGTGGTTAAATCATATTCGTCTTCATTGAACGAAATACCATTTCATAATAAGCTTACTTAGATATATTATATGCTTTTTTATATACTTCTACAAATAAACATGATGAATTGTAATTTGTAAATATATATCTTTTAAATGCAATATGATTATAACAATATAAAAATATTGTGTGAATGACATTTCATACGAAAATAAGTTTTGTTTTAATTGATTTGTAACAAAAAACGGCAAAATAAATGAATAAATAATATAAGCTAGTAATTGGTCAAAAGCGGTGTGATTTTGTTATAATTGATAAACTGATAATTAATTGAGAGGGTGTAATATGAATCCAATAGTTGAGTTCTGCATTTCGAATTTAGCGAAAGGTGGAGATTATGTATATAATCAACTTGAAAATGATCCAGGTGTAGACGTTTTAGAATATGGTTGTCTACAAAATTGTGGTATTTGCTCAAGTGGCTTGTATGCATTAGTAAACGGTGATATTGTTGAAGGAGAATCACCAGACGACTTATTACAAAATATTTATTCACATATAGAAGAAACATGGATTT
Source organism: Staphylococcus sp. GDY8P45P (assembly GCF_017892745.1). Classification (NCBI taxonomy): domain Bacteria; kingdom Bacillati; phylum Bacillota; class Bacilli; order Caryophanales; family Staphylococcaceae; genus Staphylococcus; species Staphylococcus sp. GDY8P45P. Next base: position 9,902 of record NZ_JAESLS010000005.1, read on the forward strand.
TTTAGGGAGGTAATTTTAATGGCAGTAGTTGAACTGACAGAAGCGGCAGCATACGAAGTTAAAGATATGATGGAACAAAATGATATGCCGAATGGCTTTTTGAAAATTAAAGTCAATGGTGGCGGCTGTACTGGATTAACGTATGGTATGTCTGCAGAAGCTGAACCTAGTGAGAATGATGAAATATTTGAATTTCACGGTGTGAAAGTGCTGATTGATAAATATGACATACCAGTATTGGAAGGTACAAAAATTGATTTTAAACAATCGTTAATGGGCGGTGGCTTCCAAATCGACAATCCAAATGCAATTGCATCTTGTGGTTGTGGTAGTTCATTCAGAACTGCAAAAGTTTCTGGGTCACCAGAAGATTGTTAATAATTGTAATTAGAGTTTTTATAGACTATAGTTCGACTAAGTGAGGTGAGAACTATAGTCTTTTATCTGTTTATGTGAAAAAACAAACAATATATGCGTTTCGGCTTGAAAATAAACTATAAAAACTATAAAATTAGTGTTGGATGAAAAATGTCTTTTTTGTGAATTTCTATGAAAATCAGTATATTAAAAAAGACGATCGCAACAAAAAAATTATGAAAGCTTAGGTGAATGAAATGGCTCAAGAACGTAAAAAAGTTTTAGTTTTAGGCGCTGGTTACGCTGGGTTACAAGCTATTACCAAATTACAAAAGCAACTTTCGGCTGATGAGGCTGAAATTACATTAATTAATAAGAATGATTATCACTATGAAGCGACTTGGTTACATGAAGCTTCAGCTGGAACAATTAGTTATGAAGATGTTTTATACCCAGTTGCAAGTGTGATCAATAAGAATAAAGTAAACTTCATCAAAGCAGAAGTTACAAAAATCGATCGCAATGCTAAAAAAGTAGAAACTGATGCGGGTATTTTTGATTTTGATATTTTAGTTGTTGCTTTAGGTTTCGAAAGTGAAACATTTGGTATTAAAGGTATGAAAGATCATGCTTTCCAAATCGAAAATGTTTTAACTGCTCGTAAATTAGCGCGTCACATTGAAGATAAATTTGCTAACTATGCTGCATCAAAAAATAAAGACGATAAAGATTTAGCTATTATCGTTGGTGGTGCAGGATTTACAGGTGTTGAATTCTTAGGTGAATTGACTGATCGTATCCCTGAGTTATGTAACAAATATGGTGTAGATCAAACAAAAGTTAAAATTACTTGTGTAGAAGCTGCTCCAAAAATGTTACCTCAATTCTCTGATGAATTAGTAAACCATGCAGTAAGTTATTTAGAAAGCAAAGGTGTTGAATTTAAAATTGCTACACCAATCGTTGCTGCAAATGAAAAAGGTTTCGTAGTTAAGGTTAACGATGAAGAACAACAATTAGAAGCGAATACAGTTGTATGGGCTGCTGGTGTTCGTGGTAGCAAATTAATGGAAGAATCATTTGAAGGTGTGAAACGTGGCCGTATCGTTACTAACCAAGATTTAACAATCGATGGATATAATGATATTTTTGTAATAGGTGATTGTTCTGCATTTATTCCAGCTGGGGAAGAACGTCCATTACCTACAACAGCACAAATTGCTATGCAAGAAGGCGAGCACACTGCTAAGAACATTAAAAATATCCTAGAAGGTCAACCAACTCAAGAGTTTGAATATGTTGATCGTGGTACAGTTTGTTCTTTAGGTGCTAACGATGGCGTTGGCGTTGTTTATGGTAAAGATATCCAAGGTAAAAAAGCTGCATTTATGAAAAAAGTTATCGATACACGTGCGGTATTCAAACTTGGTGGCGTAGGCTTAGCATTTAAAAAAGGTAAATTTTAATAACTGATAAATACTAGATGTATATCTAGTAGTATAAATATTGAGGCTGAGACTATTTTATGTCTCAGCCTCAATTATTATATGTATGTTTTTATAAGTATAGACTGTAAATCATTTTTAATAATGGATAGGGATTAATAAATGATACAATGTGACTGAATAAACTGAAATGAGGGATGATTGATGAAAGCAATTATAAATAACACTGCTAAGGTTGAACAAGATACAATCATTGTTGGTGTATCTGAACACTTAAATCAATTAGAGGCAATAAAAATAGGTGAAGAAGATTTAAAAGACTTATTATCACCTTTAAAGGAACATCAAGTCTTTAGCACAAATGTTGGAATAATATCGACTACATTTTTTAAAGTAGAAGAGAAAGCGCATAAGTTGATTACTGTAGGATTAGGAAATACTAAGGAATTAGGATACAATGATTATTTAAAAATATTCGGTAATTTATTTCAAGCTTTAAATAGCAGTAGAATCACTGAAGCTTCACTGTTATTTAATTCATTTAAATCTCAAAAAGTCGAAAAGGAAATAATCGCTGAAATTCTTGGTCAGCAAAGTGAACAATCAATTTATCATTTTGATGGTTATAAATCCAATAAATCAGCGCCTTATCAATTAAAATTAGAGATACATACAGAAGAAGATGATATTGCAAAATCTATTGAAAATGGTGAAGCAATTGCAACTGCTGTTAATTTAGCTCGTGATTATAGTAATATACCACCTAATATATTAACACCTGCTTATTATGCAGAACTGATAGAAAACCAATTTAATGACACTAATGTATTTGTTGATATCAAAGATAATAAGACTTTACAAAAAGAAGGTTTTGGGTTAATTCATGCAGTTGGTAAAGGTTCTAAAAATGGACCACGTGTAATTACATTGACTTATAATGGTGGCAAACCAGGAGAAAATCCTATTGCACTTGTAGGTAAAGGCATTACTTATGATTCAGGTGGTTATTCAATTAAATCTAAAACAGGTATGCAGACCATGAAATTTGATATGTGTGGCTCAGCAAATGTAATAGGAATGATTGAAGCTGCTCGTAAATTAGCGCTGCCATTAAATATTGTTGGTATTATTGCTGCTGCTGAAAATATGGTGAATGAAGAAGCGATGAAACCAGATGATGTTTACACAGCGCTAAGTGGGGAGTCTGTAGAGGTTTTAAATACAGATGCAGAAGGACGTCTTGTTTTAGGTGACGCTGTATTCTATGCTAATCAATTTCAGCCAAATATAATATTAGATTTTGCAACTTTAACTGGTGCTGCTGTAGCTGCGTTAGGTGAAGATAAAGCTGCCGTTTTTAATCAAAATGCTGAAGACACTTTAAAATCTATTCTAAGTCAAGCAGAAATTATGGATGAAAAAGTCTTTGAATTACCGATTACTGCTACAGAACAAGGACTGATAAGAAAAAGTGAGGTAGCTGATTTAGTCAACCATACCAATGGTCAAGGTAAAGCATTGTTTGCGGCAACATTTATCAATCATTTTGCAGGTAATACACCACATTTACATTTTGATATCGCAGGGCCTGCTACTACGAATAAACCAAGTTATAAGGGGCCAGTTGGGCCTACAGGTTATCTAATATCAACAATCGTACAATGGTTACGTAACCTGTAAAATAAACAAATTGAAGTTAAGAAAACATATGCTTCAAGTTAATTTTTAGTAGATTAACTTGAAGCTTTTTTAACTTATATAAAAAGGTTGGCAAGTTTATGAAGCATGTCTCATTTTAGTATAAAGTTTTGAATAAATATATCTAAAGATAGGATTGACAATTTGATAAGCAATTGTTATTATAAATCTCGTGATACTTTAGTTCGATAACGTAATAAAGGAGTTGTGCTTTTGTGATAAATGCAGTTGTTATAGCAGTGGTACTGATGATTGTACTCTGTTTATGTAGATTAAATGTTGTTATAAGCTTATTTATCAGTGCACTAGTTGGTGGCTTAATCGCAGGTATGAGCGTCACAGACATTGTATCTGTATTTGGTAAAAATATTGTTGATGGTGCTGAAGTAGCATTAAGTTATGCTTTATTAGGTGGATTTGCTGCGTTGATTTCTTATAGTGGTATTACAGACTATTTAGTAAATAAGATTATCAATACGATTCATGCAGAAAACAGTAAAATGTCACGTATTAAAGTTAAAGTTATTATTATCGGTGCACTATTAATTATGAGTGTAATGAGTCAAAACTTAATACCTGTACATATTGCATTTATCCCAATTGTAATACCTCCATTAATAAGTTTGTTTAATGAACTTAATATAGATAGAAGACAAATTGCAATAATTATTGGCTTTGGTTTATGTTGGCCATATGTTTTATTACCATATGGTTTCGGTCAGATTTTCCACCAAATCATTCAAAGTGGATTCTCTAAAGCAGATCATCCAATTGAAATGGGTATGATATGGAAAGCAATGCTGATTCCATCATTAGGCTATATTGTTGGCTTAATCGCAGGTATTTATTATTATAGAAAACCTAGAAAATACTCTGAACATAAAGACATTAAAGATATGAGTGAAATTGAAATTAGACCTTATGTTCTCGTAGTAACGATTATTTCTATTATTGCTACTTTTTTAGTACAGATGTTCACTGATTCTATGATATTTGGGGCTTTAGCCGGCGTACTTGTTTTCTTCATTTCACGTGCTTATAAGTGGACTGAGTTAGATCAAAAATTTGTAGATGGTATTAAAATCATGTCATTTATAGGTGTTGTGATTTTATCAGCAAATGGTTTTGCAGGTGTAATGAATGAAACAGGAGATATAGGTAATTTAGTAAGTGGGCTTAGTGGTGTTATTGGAGAAAATAAATTAGTTAGTATTATTGTAATGTACATTATTGGTTTGGTCGTGACTTTAGGGATTGGCTCATCATTTGCTACAATACCTATTATTGCAACGTTGTTTGTGCCATTAGGTGAATCTTTGGGACTAAGTACCATGGCATTAATTGCTTTGATAGGAACGGCGAGTGCATTAGGAGATTCGGGGTCACCTGCGAGCGATTCAACATTAGGTCCTACAGCAGGTTTAGATGTTGATGGTCAACATGATCACATTCGTGATACATGTATTCCAAACTTTGTTTTTTATAATATTCCTCTAATCATTTTTGGCACTATTGCGGCTATGATATTATAGACCTAAGAATAAGAAAAAGAGGTGTCTTCAATGGCAAATATGCTTGATGCTTTAAAAATAAAGGTAGAGCGACAAGAACATGGACTTATGGTTATGTCTATGCCAGTCACAGATGAAGTGAAACAACCATTTGGCTTTTTACATGGTGGTGCGAGCTTAGCGCTTGGAGAAACAGCATGCTCAATGGGAGCTGCTGACATTATTGACACAGAGCATTTTATTCCTTTAGGTCTCGAAATGAATGCAAATCATATAGGTTCGACGACTGAAGGAACGATATTTGCGACTGCTACAATCATTCATGAAGGTAGTACAACCCAAGTTTGGAACATAGATATCAAAGATCAAAATGATAGACTGATATGTGTTATGAGAGGTACAATTGCCATTAAACCACGTAAACGACAGTAAGGCATTGAAGTATTAGATTAATGATATTTACTTTAATGAAATCAGATTTTTAAATGCTAATTAAGTCTTAAAATAAATCATATAAAAAGGACTCATTCACAGTTAGCGGATGAGTCCTTTCAGAAAATAGACAAACCTCCTTCGTATTAATTTACGAAGGGTTTGTCTATTTTTTATTTATATAATTTTTCCAAATAGGATTTTGTCCTTGAACTAATCTTTGCTCTTATTTTCATTATTAAATCTTCTTGAAAATGGAGTGTGTCCTTTTCAGCTAATTCAGTTGTATACTTATTCTTATTTGCATTTGCTTTAATATGCGTAGCATCAATAAATAAAGATGACTGATCTATTAAATTATTTTTGATAGCTATTTTTAATATTTTCTTAAATGTTTGTCTTCGACAAGTTCATATACAAATTTCAAATCTAATATCGCATCGACTTTACGTAATCAATGATTATTAAGGACTCATTCAGAGATAGAAATCATTTCATATTGTTCTCTTTTATCAATTGATTTATTCATCAGAATAATCACGACCACTGCTTAATTTACATATATTATAATATTGGCAGTGATTTATGCCGACTCCTGCGGGAATAGCACTAGCCGAAGACTACAGGCTAAGGCAGTGCCCGCGGAAAGCGTGCACAAAGAAACTGCCAACAAAGTCAGAGACTTTGTCAACGGTCCTTTTTGATAACATAGTATTTGAAATTTTTGATGCTGCTTCACAGGCACCCATGATATTTCATTCAAAAGGGCTGAGTTTTAAGTCGGCTAGACCACCTGATACAAATAAATAGGGTAACTATTCTAAATGAGCAGAAGTAGAAGGCAGCCCTGAATGTGACACAGTTGCGTCATCATTTGTAATGATTTGTTTGATAATCAGCTGTTGCATTAATGTATCTTTGAAACCTGTTATGGAATAAAAAATACGCATTCCTGATATTGGAATGCGTAATTAAATGATATTACAATTTTGTATCTTTTAAGTCTTTTTGTATGTCATCACGTTTTGTTCTTTTTGAAGCGGGTGTCTTCAAATTATATGCTGATTTAATAATAAGGTGACTTGCTAACGGCCCCGTGATCAAAATGAATAATATACCGATAAGTAATTGCATATTTACATAACCTTCACGACCTATGAAATATAAGAAAACACCACTTATAAGTAACATTGCTCCTAGTGTAGCAGCTTTACCAGCAGCATGCGCACGTGCATATACATCATCTAAACGTAAGAGGCCAATCGCAGCTAGTGCACTTATGAGTGAGCCAAGGATAACCAAAATAAGAGCTATACTAATGATGATCGTTGTTATCATGCTCAATCACCTTACCTTTATCCATATATTTTGCAAACACTGCAGTTCCTAAAAACGCTAAAATACCAATTAATAAAATGGCAACCATCATATATTTAGTACCCAAGAAAATACTAAATAGTGCTACAATCGCCATCAGTTGGATACCCATTGCATCAAGTGCCACAACCCTATCAGCAAGAGAAGGGCCGATAATGACACGAACAAGCATACCAAACATTGACAATGTTACAATAACTAATGCCACGATTAATATCACGTTGTAGTTCATTAATACTCGCCTACCTCTCTTACCACTTTTTCAAGTGATGATTTAATACTTTCAATTTCTTCTTCTTTAGTACTGAAATCAATACTGTGAATATATATTTGTTTGCGATCATCACTGATACCTAGAACAATCGTACCAGGTGTGAGTGTAATCAAGTTTGATAACAACACAATTTGCCAATCTTTTTTCAAATCTGTTGGATACGTAAAAAAGGCGGGTTCATTGTTAATTTTAGGTTTAGTAACGATTCTAATAACATCAATATTTGCTTTAACTAATTCTACTAAAAAGACGATAAATAATTTTATAATTTTATAAATAGTAATAATATAAAATCTACCGGGTAAGACACCACGCATCAGGAATACTAACAATAGACCAAATATATAACCTAATAGGAAATTATTAAATGTATAGCTACCTGTTACAAATAGCCAAAACACTGATAAAATTAAATTTACTAATATTTGAATTGCCATATTATTTGCCCCCCAATACGCTGTCTATATAAACACTAGGATTATAGAATGTTTCGGCAGCATCTTTTATGATTGGTTGTAAAAAGTCAGCGGATAGGCCAAATATTACTGATATAGCAACTGCAATAACAGCTACTGTTAAAATACCTTTGTATTGCAGTTTAGGGTTGACTTCATAACCTTCAGATTCTCCGAAGAAACCTTTTAAGAAAATACGAATAACTGAGTAAAGTACAACTAAACTAGATAATAAAACAATCATACCACTTAAATAAAATCCTTTTTCGAAAGTAGCTTGAACAATGTAATATTTTCCATAAAAACCGCTTAACGGTGGTATACCGGCTAAACTCAAAGCAGCGATAAAGAAAGACCAGCCTAATACAGGGTAATGTTTGATTAAACCACCATACTTACGTAAATCGTGTGTCTTGGTGATTTTATACATGACACCAATTAAGAAAAATAGTGCTGCTTTAATCAACATGTCATGTAATGTATAATAAATTGCTCCCATCATACCGGCCTGATTCATCATTGCTACACCTACTAAAATGACACCAACAGCAATCATAATATTATAAATTATGATTTTTTTAGTATCAAAGTAGCTAACTGCGCCTACACAACCAAAAATAATTGTAAGTAAGGCTAAGAATAAAATGGTGTACAGTGAAAAGTTAGAAGAATCACCAAAGAATAAGCTTGCTGTTCTAGCTATTGCGTAAACGCCAACTTTTGTTAACAATGCACCAAAGAAGGCAATAATTGCTATAGGTGGCGCATAATAAGCGCCTGGTAGCCAGATATACATTGGGAACACACCAGCTTTTGTAGCAAAGACAAAGATAAACATAATAAATATAATACTGATAATTCCTTTATCTTGTGTTGACAGTTGACTTAATTTTTCACTAATATCTGCTAAATTCAATGTGCCTACAACAGAATAAAGCATTGCGACGGCTATAACAAAGAAAGCAGAAGATGTCACATTCACAAGTACATATTTTATCGTTTCACTCAATTGAACTTGTGTGCCACCAATAACTAATAAAATATAAGATGCCATTAAAAATACTTCAAAGAATACGAAAAGGTTGAAAATATCACCAGTTATAAATGACCCTATAACACCAGTGAGCATAAACATTATGGCAAAATAATAGTAATATGTTTCACGCTCGATACCTACAGATTGATATGAATATAAAATAATCAACATCGTTACAATTAAACTTGTAATCACAAGTAAAATACTAAAAATATCTGTAACAAAAACAATACTATATGGTGCATCCCATGAACCAAGTTCGAGTTTTATAGGTCCATCTCTGAGAATATTTTTTAAATTTATAAAAGCAAAAATTAATGTAATTGCAGTACCTGTTAATGCAACGTAGCGTTTAATTTTAGGGCGTTTACCAATAAAAATTAATGCAATAATTGTTAACATTGGTATGACGAGTAATGAAATAATAAGATTACTCTCTATCATTATCTAGCACCCCTTTCATACTTTCTACGTTGTCTGTACCTAGTTCTTTATAACTTCTAAAAGCCAATACTAAGAAAAAGGCTGTTACAGAAAATGAAATTACTATTGCTGTTAATATGAGTGCTTGTGGAATTGGATCCACATATGAAGTGAACCCTTTTTCATAAATAGGGACTTCACCTTTCTTAAGACCACCCATAGTTATTAAGAATAAATTAGCTGTATGTGTTTGTAATGTAGTCCCAATAATGATGCGTATCAAACTTTTAGAAAGAATGAGATAGACGCTCATTGCAGTGAGAATACCACAAACAAAAATCATCACTATTTCCATTACTCATTCTCTCCAATCGCTAATATTATAGTCATTATTGTGCCAACAACCGCACATAAAACACCTAAATCGAAAAATGTGGCAGTGTGCATTTCTATAGGTTTTAAAATACCTAATGGAATCTCAAATGGCGTATGCGTAAAGAAGTTTTTATTGTATAGCCAACTCGCCATAGGTGTAGCTAAACAAAAGAATAACCCGATACCAATGAGTTTCTTGAAGTCCCATGGGTATATTTTACGCATAGTCTTAATATCGTAAGCCACTGCTACAATCACAAGTGAACTTGATAGTAGTAGGCCACCGACGAAACCGCCACCAGGTGTATAATGTCCTGTTAAAAATAGGTGTAAACCAAACATAACGATTAAGAAGAAAATCACGATAGCTGAGTATTGGAAAATTAAATTATTTTTCTGTCTTTTCAATGTGAGTTCCTCCTTCATCATTTGGTTTGTTTTTATAACGAAGTTTAATCATTGTGTAAACACCTAAACCTGCAATACCTAGTACAGAGGATTCGAATAAAGTATCGGTACCACGGAAATCAACTAGAATAACGTTGACCATGTTTGTACCATGTGCTAAATCATATACATGCGCTTTATAAAATTCTCCAATTGAGCCAAAGTGTCTATTACCGTAAGTGATTAAACCTAATACTGTTACAACGGTACCAGCACCGATGGCAATAATAATGTTCAGCCATTTATATGAAGTTGATTCGTTGTGTCGATTTAAATTTGGCAAATGATAGAAACATAATAAGAACAATGCAGTAGAAATAGATTCTACAACAAATTGCGTCAATGCTAAGTCTGGTGCACCAAAGAAAATAAAGAAGATCGCTACTGCATATCCTACTGCACTTGCCATGATGATACTGAATAGGCGAGAGCGTGCAAATATAATCATAGATGCTGCTGTAATGATAATGACTACGATGATCAATTCAAATGGTCTGATTTCACTAACATCTTTGAAGTTAACACTGAATGGTGTTACTAATAATGTCACAAGTGTGATTACGATTAAAGACGCGAAGATGATTAATAAGTTATTACGAGTAAACCCAGTAACGTAAGTGTTAGTAAATTGACTTGAATAGCCTGGGAATACCGTTCCAAATTTATCATACCAATAATTGATTGTTAGTTTTGTAGGTTGTGCTTTTAATAAGCTAATCCAATAACCAAAGCTAAGTATTAACAAAATTCCAGCGATGTAAATGCCTAATGTTGAGAAAAAGGCTGGTGTAAATCCATGGAACATATGAAACTCAGCTGTTGCGTTAGTATTATGACTGATTGCGTTTACTGCTGGTTCAATGATTGTCCCAGTCAATATTGAAGGGAAGAACCCAAAAACAATGACGAGTATTGCTAATATACCTGGAGAAATTAGCATTAATTTTGAAACTTCATGAGCTGATTTTGGTAAATTATTTGGTTTATAGCTACCTAAGAATACTTGACCAATAAACCTAACAGCATAGACAAAAGTGAATACGCTACCTAAAATTGCCACGATTGGTATGAGTATACCAATACTATTTAAACTGAAGATATTAGCGTGCGTAACTTCAATCATACTTTCAAGAAATTTCTCTTTTGATAAGAAACCATTAAATGGAGGAATACCTGCCATACTCAATGATGTAATTAACGTAATGGTAAAAGAAATTGGCATGATGGTTACTAAGCCACCCAATTTATTGACATCACGTGTTCCCGTACTGTGATCAATCGCACCAGTTACCATAAATAATGCACCTTTAAAAGTAGCATGATTTATAAGGTGAAACACAGCTGCGGTAAAGGCAGCAACGTAAATTTGACTGTCTGAGCCTTCGAAATGATAACTAACTGCTCCGATACCTAACATTGACATAATCATGCCAAGTTGTGAGACAGTTGAAAAAGCTAAGATACCTTTTAAGTCTTGTTGCTTTGTTGCATTTAACGATGCCCAAAACAGAGTGATTAGCCCCACTGCAGTAATCGTCCAAATCCAACCTTGTGAAAGCGCGAATATTGGTGTCATACGTGCAACTAAATAAAGACCAGCTTTAACCATTGTTGCTGAATGCAAGTAAGCACTAACTGGCGTTGGCGCTTCCATTGCATCTGGTAACCAAACATAGAATGGAAACTGAGCTGATTTAGTCATCGCTCCTATGATTACAAAGATCATAGACAATATAAAGTAAGGGCTTGTTTGGATTTCAGACGCATGATTAATGAGCGTTTGAATACTAGTAGAATTACCTGCAAGTGATAGTAAAATAAGTCCACCTAGCAGAGAAAGACCACCCAACACAGTTATGAGCATTGATTTTTGTGCACCATAAATAGATGCTTGTTTTGTTCTCCAAAATGAAATGAGTAGAAAACTTGAAAAGGAAGTTAACTCCCAAAACAGATATAAGATAATGATATTATCTGATAATACGACCCCTAACATGGCACCCATAAAAAGCAAAAGGTAACAATAAAAATGACCTAATTGCTCTTGTCGACTTAAATAACTAATGGAATATAATACAACCAAGCTTCCGATACCAGTTATTAGTAAACTGAATAATAAGCCTAAGCCATCAACGTATAAATCGAAATTCATGCCAAAATGAGGCATCCAATTTACTTTATGTACTACGCTTTTGCCTGACATTGTTGTCGAAATGATTGATAGAAAATATATAAATAAGACGACGGGGATAGGTAACACAAACCATCCTAAATGTATACGCTTATGTATGCGATATACAATTGGAATAATGAGTGCAAATATTAACGGTAATAATACCGCTATATGTATCAAACTCATTATTTTATCCTCCTTTTTAAAATAGTATAAGGTCATTATACATGAATAAGACTATTCTGAAAAACCACGTTAACCCTTGTGGAGCTTTAATTTAAAGTTTGTTTTAAATAAGAAGAAACACGGTATTTTTATTCAAAATTTTGTTTATATTGAATTGAATAATCTTTTTTTAATTGTGCTAAATTAGCAAGTGAGCAATTAGCATATTCAGTATTTTCTTCTTTTAATTTATTCTCTAAATTTGTAATTGCAATTTGTAAAGATTGTATATAATCCAGTTCTTCTACATTAAATGGTCTAAGTTTGGATTTTGACGTATAACGTTTTTCAAATTGACTTAAAGCTTTGCGCTCGTGAAAAAATACATTCTTCGTTTCATTTGGATGGTGCAAGTCACCTTGCTTTGGATGTTTAATGACCTGTTCAATTTGAACAAGTACTTGATTGTCATCCTCTTCTATAACAGATACACCATAACTTCCAGTTTTATGTGCAAAACGATATAACATAATTCAATACACCCCTCATTTTATGTTAGAATACATATATCATCTTAACATGAAATGGAGAATAAAAATGTCGAACTATCCTCAGCTAAATTCAGAAGTAAACGAAAATGAAATAAAAATGGTTATGCATACGAATAAGGGTGATATGGCTTTCAAATTATTACCTGATATTGCACCTAAAACAGTAGAGAACTTTGTTACACATGCGAAAAATGGCTACTATGATGGTATTTCTTTCCATCGTGTCATCAATGACTTCATGGTACAAGGAGGCGACCCAACTGCAACTGGTATGGGTGGTGAAAGTATTTATGGAGGTCCGTTTGAAGATGAATTTTCACTTGAAGCATTCAATCTATACGGTGCTTTATCAATGGCAAATTCTGGTCCGAATACTAACGGTTCACAATTCTTTATTGTTCAAATGAAGGAAGTACCAGAATCTATGCTTAGCCAACTTGCAGATGGTGGTTGGCCGGAACCAATTGTCAAAGCTTATGGTGAAAAGGGTGGTACACCTTGGTTAGATCAAAAACATACTGTTTTTGGTCAATTATTAGAAGGTGAATCTACGTTAGAAGATATTGCTGCAACAAAGGTAGGACCGCAAGATAAACCTTTACATGATATCACGATTGATTCGATAGACATTATTGAAAAATAATATAAAACGTAGTTTGAACGGTAGTAAGTAAAACGATCTTTTATCGTTTTGAATTTTAATGAAACATTAATCGATTATATTAAAAATATAGAGAAGTCTAAGAGGCTGGGACAAATTAATTGTTCCAGCCTCTTACTATTATATTGATATTTTTTAGTTATCTTTGTCAGAACATGGCGATGCAAACACATTAAATAAAATCACTTTCTGACCAATCATTTGATATTTTTTATTTTGAAAGGATTGAATCAAGTAACATTCTTAGGAGTTGTTCAAATACCTTTGTATAATGAGATGCAATCCCAATTCAAGCAAGTATTGTATAACTGAATTTTGAAAAATCGTGAAATTTTTCTAGGTAATATTAGTACCATTGAATGATTTATGCTATTATGAACATGTTAAGTAAAACGAAATAAGGGGTTATCACGTTGAATAATCACTATAAAGTAGGTCAACATATCAAAGTTCGTGTGACTGGTATTCAACCGTATGGCGCTTTTGTAGAAACCCCTGACAATACTGAAGGATTAATCCATATTTCTGAAATTATGGATGATTACGTCCATAATTTAAAAAAGTTTTTATCGGAAGGACAAATTGTCAAAGCGAAAGTCATTTCAATTGATAAAGAAGGAAAGTTAAATCTTTCTTTAAAAGATAACGACTATTTTAAAAATTATGAACGTAAAAAAGAAAAGCAATCAGTATTAGATGAAATTAAAGAAACCGAAAAGTATGGGTTTCAAACAATTAAAGAACGCTTACCGGTTTGGATTAAACAGTCCAAAAACGCGATAAAAGATGAACAATCATCTTTTAAAAAACACTAACATCTTATTTTAAGATGTTAGTGTTTTTTATTTGTAAGGTAAATTTGTAAGTTAAGATAACACTATAAAACTATATGCGTGAGCATATAGTTTTATATTTAAAATCAGGAAAGTTAGAATTAAAATCGCTTAAAGTGATTATGCAATGACACTTAAGTATATTGTATATTAGGAGGATTTAATTTAATGGACAAAAAATTTCAACCGTTATTTGAAAAATTAAAATTACCAAATCAAGTTGTTTTAGATAATCGATTTGTACTAGCCCCATTAACGCATGTTTCATCTAATGATGATGGTACGATTTCTAATGAAGAGGTTGTGTACATGGAACAACGTTCTAAAGATGTTGGTTTAGCAATTTCAGCAGCAAGCAATGTTACAGATTTAGGTAAAGCTTTTCCTGGACAACCTTCAGTAGCGCATGATTCTAATTTAGAAGGCTTAAAACGTTTGGCAAAAGCTATGAAGAAAAATGGTGCGAAAGCGGTTGTCCAAATACATCACGGTGGTGCACAATCTTTACCTAATTTAACCCCTGATGGTGATGTTGCGGCACCAAGCCCTATATCATTAAAAAGTTTCGGTGAGCAAGAAGTCCATCAAGCACGTGAAATTACTAATGATGAAATTGAATCAACAATAAAAGCATTTGGTGAAGCAACTCGCAGAGTCATTGAAGCTGGCTTTGATGGTGTTGAAATTCACGGTGCAAACCATTATTTAATCCATCAATTTGTATCTCCATATTATAATCGTCGTAATGATGAATGGGGAGAAGACCGTTATAAATTTGCTACAAGTGTAGTAGACGAAGTAACTGAAACTGTTAAAAAATATGGTAGTAAAGATTTTATCGTTGGATATAGATTTTCTCCTGAAGAAGCTGAATCTCCGGGTATAAGCATGGAAATTACAAAAGAACTAATTGAGCTATTAATAGAAAAACCTTTAGATTACTTACATGTTTCATTAATGGATATTCACTCTCAAACACGTGAAGGCCAGTACAAAGGGCAAGAACGTATTAAACTCATTTTAGAGTGGATTAATGGACGCATGCCACTAATAGGTATAGGATCTATCTTTACGGCTGAACAGGCTATTGAAGCAATTGAATCAACAGGTGTAGAACTCGTCGCATTAGGACGAGAAATCTTGTTGGATCATAATTTTGTAAGTAAAATTAAAGATGGAAAAGAAGATGAAATTCTATCTCACTTTGATCCACAAAGAGCAGATAAACACCATCTGCCACCAAAATTATGGGAACAATTTAATAAAGGCTTTTACCCATTACCAAGAACAGACAATAAATAAAATCTTTGAATATGAAGATGTTTATAGTATTTAACACCACTATATTTTCATAATGAAGGTAAGTATAAACATTTTACTAATGAAGCAACGTCAATTTCTATTGAATATATATAGAAATTGACGTTTTTTGTTCGTATAAAATTTTGATGAACGTTAAAGTAACCTTTTATATTTATAACAGTCAATGGTTGTTGCTGCTGACGTTTTTTAGGCAGATATAGCATATATGTCGGAGATATTTAACGATTTTTATATAAAATATTATAAATTTCAGACACTAAAATTAGCATAAATCTTGTGATAGTGATTTTAATCAAGAAGAATTAATAAATTTATTAAAATTGGCTTGTGTAAACAGTCGGGAATGTGTCATTATATTAATGTAAAGGCTTACATTTTGATAGCTATATTCTAAATTTAATATTTAAAAGTTGCCATGTGAGTTCTGTATCTACGATTTTATAGTATTTTCGGAAAATAGTTTTCGTAAGTGAATAAATACGTTATGCTATGAATGAGTATTGCCAATAAATTATTATATAATTCATACAAAGGGGAGATATTATGTCAAGATCTGAAGAAATCATTGAATTAACAAATCATTACGGTGCGCACAATTATGTGCCGCTTCCAATTGTAATTTCAGAAGCTGAAGGTGTATGGGTTAAAGATCCTGAAGGAAATAAATATATGGATATGCTATCTGCTTATTCTGCAGTGAACCAGGGTCACAGACATCCTAAAATTATTCAGGCTTTAAAAGATCAAGCTGACAAAGTGACTTTAGTATCACGTGCATTTCATAGTGATAACTTAGGAGCATGGTATGAAAAAATATGTAAGTTAGCTGGTAAAGACAAAGCCTTACCTATGAATACAGGTGCAGAAGCAGTTGAAACAGCATTGAAAGCTGCGCGACGTTGGGCTTATGATGTGAAAGATATTGCACCTGATCAAGCTGAAATTATTGCATTCAATGGTAACTTCCATGGTCGAACAATGGCGCCAGTATCATTGTCATCTGAACCAGAATATCAACGAGGCTATGGTCCATTATTAGATGGGTTCCGAAAAGTCGATTTTGGTAACATAGATGCTGTTAAAGAAGCAATCAATGAAAATACAGCTGCTATTTTAATTGAACCTATTCAAGGAGAAGCAGGAATCAATGTCCCACCAGAAGGTTATTTAAAAGAAATTAGAGAATTATGTGATGAACATAATGTATTATTTATTGCTGATGAAATTCAAGCAGGACTTGGACGTTCAGGAAAATTATTTGCTACTGATTGGGATGATGTAAAACCAGACGTATATATTTTAGGTAAAGCTCTAGGCGGTGGTGTATTCCCGATATCAGTTGTATTAGCTGATGAAGAAGTATTGGGCGTATTTACGCCTGGTTCACACGGATCAACGTTTGGTGGTAATCCATTAGCGTGTGCTGTATCAATTGCAGCCTTAGATGTATTAGTTGATGAAGATTTAGCAGGACGTTCTTTAGAATTAGGTGAGTACTTTAAATCAGAACTTGAAAAAATCAATCATCCAGCAATTAAAGAAGTACGTGGTCGTGGATTATTTATTGGTATAGAACTAAATGAAAATGCTAGACCTTATTGTGAAAAGTTAAAAGAAGAAGGTTTATTATGTAAAGAAACACATGATACAGTAATTAGATTTGCACCACCTCTTATTATTTCCAAAGAAGAATTAGACTTTGCATTGGATAAAGTAAGAAATGTTTTTAAATAAAAATGTTCTGTAACTTAAGTTTTGAAAACCCTTTAAAAAGCAAAATCTTATGTTACAATTATCGTGAAAGCGAAATCATTAGTAACGAAAAAGAGGCGAAATGAATCATGACTGAGAATAATAATTTAGTTACTTCTACGCAACAAATTATTAAAGAAGCATTGCATAAATTGGGATTTGATGATGGGATGTATGATTTAGTAAAGGAACCATTAAGATTCCTTGAAGTACGCATTCCTGTACGTATGGATGATGGTACTGTTCAAACATTTAAAGGTTATCGTGCTCAACATAATGATGCTGTTGGACCAACAAAAGGTGGGGTACGTTTCCATCCAGACGTTGACGTTGAGGAAGTTAAAGCATTATCTATGTGGATGACATTAAAATGTGGTATCGTCGACTTGCCATATGGTGGCGGTAAAGGTGGCATCATCTGTGATCCTAGACAAATGAGTATACATGAAGTTGAACGTTTATCTCGTGGTTATGTGCGTGCGATATCTCAATTTGTTGGACCTACAAAAGATATCCCAGCACCAGACGTATTTACTAACTCACAAATCATGGCTTGGATGATGGATGAGTATAGTTCATTAGATAAATTTAATTCACCAGGGTTTATTACTGGTAAACCGATTGTATTAGGTGGATCACAAGGCAGAGATCGCTCTACAGCACTAGGTGTAGTAATTGCAATAGAACAAGCTGCTAAAAGAAGAGGTCTAGAATTGAAAGGTGCACGTATCGTTATTCAAGGATTTGGTAACGCGGGTAGTTTCTTATCTAAATTCCTATATGATATGGGAGCAAAAATTGTTGGTATTTCAGATGCTTACGGTGCATTACATGACCCAGATGGTCTTGATATCGACTATCTTTTAGATAGAAGAGATAGCTTTGGTACTGTAACAAATCTATTCGAGGAAACAATTTCTAATAAAGAATTGTTTGAACTTGATTGTGATATTCTTGTACCTGCAGCGATTGCTAATCAAATCACTGAAGACAATGCAAATGAAATTAAGGCTGATATAGTTGTTGAAGCGGCTAATGGCCCAACAACACCAGCTGGCACACGTATTTTAACTGAACGTGGTAAATTGCTTGTACCTGATGTGTTAGCAAGTGCAGGCGGCGTAACAGTTTCTTACTTCGAATGGGTACAAAATAATCAAGGTTATTATTGGACAGAAGAAGAAGTAAATACAAAATTGCGTGAAAAACTTATCACAGCCTTCGATACA
Organism: Staphylococcus sp. GDY8P45P; assembly: GCF_017892745.1. NCBI lineage: Bacteria > Bacillati > Bacillota > Bacilli > Caryophanales > Staphylococcaceae > Staphylococcus > Staphylococcus sp. GDY8P45P. The sequence continues at coordinate 28,419 of NZ_JAESLS010000005.1, forward strand.
ATTTATGAGTTATCACAAAATAGAAAAATTGATATGCGCTTAGCAGCCTATATTGTGGGTATTAAACGTACTGCTGAAGCTGCACGTTATCGTGGTTGGGCTTAATTAAATATTTTAATTTGTAGAAAAAGAAGAAGTTCTTGTACGCAAGAACTTCTTCTTATTTTTATTTTATTTATTTTTTTGTTCATCATCTTGAATCACTTGTTTATATAAATCAGGGTAATTTGTGAAAACACCATCTACCCCATATTGATTTAAGCGGTGCATATCAGCTTCATTATTAACGGTGAAAGGATGTACGAGCAGACCAGCCCTTTTAAGATTTTTAACATTTTGTTTTGTTAAATCTGTATATTCAGGGCCGACACCAATTGCGTATTGACGAATTTGATTAAAATCCTGTTGGGTTAAAGAGAGTAATTCACCTTTATCTAATAATCTGATTAACGGGACATTGCTATTTAACTGATGCAATTTACTTAAGCTTTCAGGTGAAAATGATTGTAATAAGACATGTCCTTGATTCAGTGATTGTTCATTAAGCATATTGTGGTTGTTTAGTGTTTTTAATACTGCTTCTTCCATCCCTGGGTAAACATCTGGTGATTTAGTTTCAATATAATAATTTGCATTTGTACCATAGCGTTCTAATATTTCATCTAATGTAGGGATTTTAGCACCTACATAATTTGAATTAGCATACTGAGGATTTGCGGCATTAAATTTACTTCCAGCATCTAATTGTTTCAGTTCCTTTAGTGTATATGAATCAACTCTACCAGTACCGTTTGTTGTTCTATCTACAGTTTCATCATGCATTGCAACTAGATGACCATCTTTAGTCATCTGAAGATCGATTTCGATATAAGAAGCACCCATAGCATTATGGCTTTTATCATATGAATAAAAAGTATGTTCTGGCGCATAGCCACTTGCACCTCTATGCGCGACCGTTGTATATTTCTCGCCCGTTAGATTTTGTGCTCTATTTGGATTATGTGAGTTATTATCCTTTTGGTTTGATGGTGTGGCATGTTGTTGTGTTTGAACATTGTGGTTATTTTCGTTAGCTGATGTTATAGATGTCGTTCCAATTAAAGTTAAAGAAAACATTGCTATACTCGTGGATAGTACTTTTTTAAAATTTTGCAAGAATGGGTCACTCCTCGATATGTATTTACATATCAACCCTACAAAATAAAAGTGTGTTTGAGAATAACATTTACAAGATTAAAATTTAAGTTTTATAAAGTTAATATTTTTATAACAATATATTAAAACAATTAAAACCTTTCTAGTATAAATATAATAGGAAATATTATTTTTTGTATCACGCTATCTTCATATAAGACTCCAAATCAACAAAATAAACGTCAATTTCTATAGAAATTGACGTTTACATGTAGTTAAAGTTACTATGTTAGTGATTTAATTGTTTTATCTTTTTTTAAAATTTTCAATAGCTAACTTAATCTCATCTCTAACACGTTGGAATTCTGACCACGATTTACCAGCTGGATCATCAAAACCCCAATGTTCTTTTTTGACATTTGGCGGTAATATTGGACAATTCTTATCTGCATCACTACATAATGTTACGACCAAATCTGCTTGCGCTAAGATCTCATTATCTATCAAATCTGATGTATGATTTGAAATATCAATATCTACTTCTTTCATAGCTTCTACAGCTTTAGAGTTGACACCATGTGCTTCAATACCAGCAGAATAGACATGCCACGTTTCACCTAATATATGCTTTCCCCAACCCTCAGCCATTTGGCTACGACATGAGTTTCCCGTACATATAAAATAAATTGTTTGTTTGTCCATTATAAATACCTCTTTTCTTAAAATATGATGAGTGTAAGGTATAAACCTAACAATGTTACAAATAATACTGGAATGGTAATGATAATACCTGTTCTAAAATATGTTCCCCATGAAATTTTTACACCTTTTTGTGTTAAAACATGTAGCCATAATAACGTTGCTAAAGAACCGATAGGAGTGATTTTAGGACCTAAGTCAGACCCTATAACATTTGCATAAATCATGCCTTCTTTCATCGATCCTATTACATTAGATTGCCCAATAGCGATAGCATCTATTAATACAGTAGGCATATTGTTCATAATTGATGATAAAAAGGCTGATATAAAGCCCATACCCATGATACTGCTAAATAATCCATAACTTGAAACGTTGGATAATATATCTGCTAAAATTGTGGTGATACCAACGTTTTTTAATCCAAACACTACTAAATACATACCAATAGAAAATAGCACAATGTTCCAAGGTGCGCCTTTAATCACTTGCTTGGTATGAACTGCTTTAGATTTACGAGCTAAGAGCACAAAGATAAAAGCAATGATACCAGCAATAATTGATACAGGGATATGAATAAATTCACTTACAAGATAGCCAACGAGCAATATGGCTAATACAATCCATGAAATTTTGAATAATTTGGGATCTTTAATTGCATCTCTAGGCGTTGTAAGATTTTCAGTATCGAATGTTTTTGGTATAGATTTTCTAAAATAAAGCCACAACACGAGAATGCTAGCTATTAAAGAAAATATATTAGGGATTATCATACGACTAAAATATTCAATAAAACCAATATCAAAGTAATCAGCAGAAACAATATTTACTAAATTACTTACAATTAAGGGCAGTGATGTTGTATCAGCAATAAAACCACTGGCGATAATAAAAGGGAAAATCACTTTTTTATTAAATCCTAAATTTCTTACCATTGCTAATACGATAGGTGTTAAAATTAAAGCTGCGCCATCGTTGGCGAAAAATGCTGCTACTATGGACCCTAACAACATGATGAAAACAAACATTTTTAAGCCATTACCTTTTGAAGCTTTAACCATATGTATTGCAGACCATTCAAAAAATCCAATTTCATCTAATATTAATGAAATAAGAATAACAGCAACAAATGTTAATGTGGCGTTCCAAACAATGCCAGTTACTTCTATTACATCGGAAAAACTAACTACACCTGTAATAATAGCTATGATAGCCCCAGCCAAAGCCGTAATACCAATATCTAATCCTTTAGGTTGCCATATGACAAAAGTTAATGTTAAAAGAAAAATTATAATTGCTAAAATAGTCATGTTTAACACTCACCTGATTTCATATTTTTGCATACGCAGTGTTGGTTAGATGTGTTAATCATATTGAGACTTTGATTGATATCATCTAAAATAGCATGATTAAGCTGGTACATACGTTTATTGCCATTTTTACGTGTATTTACTAACTCGTGATCTACTAATGACTTCATATGATGACTTAGTGTAGGTTGTGAGAATTGAAAATGTTCCAACAAATCACATGCACATAATTCACCACAAGAAAGTAAATCTAATATTTCTAATCTGCTTGAATCCGATAAAACTTTAAGCAATGCTGAAAGTCTTTTATAAGACATAAGTATACCTCCTAAACAATAAATAGATTAACATCTATATAGAAATTCGTCTATATAGTTTTGAGCTAAATAGTAAAGGGGGGTTATTGATTTTATTCAAAAATAGGTGATGTTGAATAATTTATTAAACTTATATAATGGTATATCGAGTAAAGTAAGTGAAATGTAATAAAGCGAAGTGGTTTGGATAGTGTAAAAAAGAGTCTGCGACAAAAAGTTTTGAACAAATGTGACGTATTTTGGCGAGACTCTTGTGGGAATAGGGCAAGTTGAAGACTACAGGCTGAAGTTGTCCCTTAAGAAAGCGAGCCAACAAAAAGAAGTATTGAATAAAAAGGAGCACTCAGATGAATTGAATTAAATCATCTGAGTGCTATTTTTCTGAGATTTATGTCTCATATTCTGTTATAAAGTTTTTTAATTTGTATCTTGTTGCTGCTTAATGACTGATAATTGGTGTTCCACAGCTGCTTGTCCAGTTGAGCCATAACTAATTCTACGGCTAACACAATTTTCTGGCTTTAAGAAATCATAAATATCTGCATCGATACTTGTATGCGCATTTTGATATTCTTCCAATGGCACATCTAATAAATAGACATTATGTTGAATTGACCATAGTACGATTTTCCCTACAATTTCATGTGCTGTTCTAAACGGAACTCCTTTATTGACTAGGTAATCTGCCAGTTCAGTAGCATTTGAAAAATCATTATAAACAGTTTGATGTAGACGATCGACATTCACAGTCATTGTATCTATCATACCTGCAAAAATACGCAAGGAACCTTTTATCGTGTGAACAGCATCAAACAAGCCTTCTTTGTCTTCTTGCATATCTTTGTTATATGCTAAGGGTAAACCTTTGAGCGTCATTAATATGCTCATTAGGTTTCCTGTCGTACGTCCTACTTTACCTCTTATTAACTCTGCCATGTCAGGGTTTTTCTTTTGAGGCATGATTGACGAGCCTGTTGAAAACGCATCCGATAAAGTTACAAAATTGGCTTCTGCTGATGACCAAAAGATAATTTCTTCAGCAAAACGCGATAAATGTATCATTGTTAATGATATGTTATGCAATGTTTCTACAATATAATCTCTATCGCTTACAGCATCTATACTGTTTTCGTAAACAGAATTGAAATTCAATAAAGATTGCGTTTCATGACGATCGATTGGATAAGTCGTTCCACTTAGTGCAGCAGCGCCAAGTGGGGAAATATCGATACGCTTCAAACTATCCTGAAAACGCGATTTATCTCTATCTAACATCCAGTAATAAGTTAGTATATGGTGTGCAAATGAAATGGGCTGCGCTCTTTGTAAATGCGTATAACCTGGCATAATTGTATTGACATGTTGTTCTGCGATATTGACGATGGTTTGTTGCAAATCATTGACGAGCTCAATAATCTGAGTAACTTCATCTTTTGTATATAAGTGCATATCAGTAGCGACTTGATCATTTCTGCTACGTCCTGTATGCAATCTACCACCTGCATCACCGATACGTTTAATTAATTCATGTTCGATGTTGAGATGAATATCTTCTAAAGAAACATCGAACGTTAAATTTCCTTGTTCATAATCATTTAAAATCGCTGTTAAACCATTAACTATTTGCTTACAGTCTTCATCAGTTATGATATCTTGTTTGGCTAGCATTTTAGCGTGAGCAATACTTCCTTGCACATCATATTGAATGAGTGTTTTATCAAAGTGAATGGAGGCATTAAATTCATCGACCCAATCTTCGGGCTGCTCACTAAATCTTCCTCCCCAAGCTTTATTACTCATCTAAGTAACCACCATGTAACATAGAATTAACTTTTGTAGGTAAACCAAAGATATCAATAAAACCGACTGCAGATTCTTGATTAAATGCATCTTCCTTAGTATAAGTAGCTAATTTTTCGTTATATAGTGTATGAGGTGATTTTCTGCCGTTTACAACAGCACTGCCTTTAAATAATTTAATACGTACATCACCAGAAACGAATTTTTGTGTACTATCCACAAAAGCTTTTAAGCTATCTGTTAGTGGAGAGAACCAAAGACCATTGTATGTTTGTTCCGAAAATTGTTTTTCAATAACAGGTTTAAAATGAGCTACATCTTTAGTTAAAGTAATCGTTTCAAGTGCTTTGTGTGCTTTCATTATGACTTCTGCTGCAGGCGTTTCGTATACTTCTCTTGATTTAATACCAACGAGTCTATTTTCCACATGATCAATTCTACCAATGCCATGTTTACCAGCTAATTTGTTTAAATCTAAAATTAATTGACTTAACTTATAAGATTTACCATTTAAAGCGATAGGTAAGCCTTGTTCGAACGTAAGTACGATCTCATCAGCTTCGTCAGGTGTATCTTCAATTTCATTTGTTAAGTCAAAAGCATCTTTAGGTGGTGCGGCATATGGATCTTCTAAAATACCACATTCATTACTTCTTCCCCATAGATTTTGATCAATAGAATACGGAGAATCATGTTGGATAGGTACTGGAATATTATGTTTGATTGCATAATCAATTTCTTCTTCACGGCTCCAAGCCCATTCTCTCACTGGAGCAAATACTTTTAACTCTGGGTCTAACGCTTTTATCGCGACTTCAAAACGAACTTGGTCATTACCTTTTCCGGTACAACCATGTGCAATACCTACTGCATTTGTTTTACTTGCAATTTCAACCAATTTTTTTGAAATTAAAGGTCTTGATAATGCGGAGACTAGGGGATATGTGCCTTCATACATCAAATTGCCTTTGATTGCATATGAAACAAAATCTTCACTGAATTCTTCAGTGGCATCAATAATATGACATTCAATTGCTCCCATATCTAAAGCTTTTTGATGAACTAGGTCTAGGTCCTTACCTTCACCAACATCCAAGCAGCAAGCAACGATATCATAGCCTTTATCTATCAACCATTTTACTGCCACACTTGTATCTAAACCGCCGGAATATGCTAAAACTATTTTTTCCTTCATATATTACACCTCAATTGAATTTTTTAATATGTTGTTTATAAATTTGATATTAGTAAGTATAGCAGAAGAATTATGAAAATAAAACCATTTTTATACATAATTATGCAAATTGTAGAAATTTCTTACAATTTAAATTTTACTTATAGTACTTATTTATAGGTTTGTTTGAGATTTTGTCGGATTTATAGAAATGTATATATTGATGAATATATAATTAGATGTTCTGTTTGTTATATAATAAAAGAATAAGCTAAAATATTTATAAAAAATCTTGTTTTATAGGCTAGTTGTTTGAATAGTCAAAATAAACTTAGTAAAATATATATGAAATCAAAAACACTGGAGGCAATTTAGATGACTCATATTCAATTAGATTATGGTAAAACTTTAGAATTTTTCGGCGAACATGAATTACAGCAACAAAAAGATATTGTTAAATCAATTCATAACACAATTCATGAAGGAACAGGTGCTGGTAGTGACTTCTTAGGTTGGATTGATTTACCTATTAATTATGATAGAGAAGAGTTTTCACGTATTTTAGAAGCTTCTAAACGTGTTAAAAAAAATTCAGATGTATTTGTAGTGATTGGTATTGGTGGTTCATATTTAGGTGCACGTGCTGCAATTGAAATGTTAACACCAGCTTTTAGAAATAGTGATGAATATCCTGAAATTGTCTTTGTAGGTAATCATTTATCTTCGACATATACACAAGAACTAATTCATTATTTAGACGGTAAAGATTTTTCAGTTAATGTTATTTCTAAATCTGGTACAACAACAGAACCAGCAGTTTCATTCAGACTATTTAAACAAATCTTAGAAAATAAATATGGTAAAGAAGAGGCCAAACAGCGTATTTTTGCAACTACTGATAAAGAAAAAGGTGCTTTAAAACAATTAGCAACAAATGAAGGCTATGAAACGTTTGTAGTTCCTGATGATATTGGTGGTCGTTACTCCGTTTTAACAGCAGTAGGCTTATTACCAATAGCTGTTGCAGGTATTGATATTGAAGCTATGATGGGCGGTGCTGCTAAAGCTAGAGAAGAGCTTTCTTCTGAAAACCTAGAAGATAATATTGCTTATCAATACGCCAGTATTCGTAATATTTTATATGCAAAAGGCTATGACACTGAAATGTTAATAAACTATGAACCTTCAATGCAATATTTCAACGAGTGGTGGAAACAATTATTTGGTGAATCAGAAGGTAAAGATTACAAGGGCATCTATCCATCCAGTGCAAACTATACAACTGATTTACACTCACTTGGACAATATGTACAAGAGGGCCGTCGTTTCTTATTCGAAACGGTTGTCAAAGTAAATACACCGAAACATAACATTACTATTGAAGAAGATAGTGAAAACTTAGATGGATTAAATTATTTAGCAGGCAAAACAATTGATGAAGTGAACACTAAAGCCTTTGAAGGTACTTTATTAGCACATACTGATGGAGGCGTACCGAATGTAGTGATTAATGTTCCTCAATTAGATGAAGAAACATTTGGTTATCTTGTTTATTTCTTTGAAATGGCTTGTGCGATGAGTGGCTACCAACTTGGAGTCAATCCGTTTAACCAACCAGGCGTAGAAGCATATAAACAAAATATGTTCGCGTTATTAGGTAAGCCAGGTTTTGAAGATAAAAAAGAAGCATTAGAAAAACGTTTATAATTTTATCTATTTATTAATTTAAAAAATGACTGACAAAATGATTTCCGCACTAATCAGGCGGGAATCATTTTTTGTATGTGCCTTATTTTATCAATGCACATCATCATTTCTGTGAGATGTTATTAACCTTTTTGGTACTTGAGACTGATATTTGTACAAAAGCATACATAATTGTTTTAAAATCGCTATAATACACTTATAATTATCGTTGACTAACAATGGTAGGGACTGATGAAATGACTCAAGAACAAGTGCAGTATTGGTTTGATTTATTTGGCAGTTTAGGTTATATCGTAGGGTTTTTATTGCCTTTTATTGAAGCTTTTATCCCAGTACTACCTATTATTGTATTTGTGATTGTTAATGTGAATGCGTTCGGATTGTGGATGGGAACATTATTAGCATGGTTGGGTACTGTTTTAGGGAGCTATCTTGTATTTTTAGGCTTCCGCAGATTGAACCATACACGTTATATGAAAAAGCTACAGCAACGTACCTCAGTTCAGAGGTTAATTCATTTTATAGATAGAAAAGGGGTTATCCCTATTTTTATCCTATTATGTTTTCCATTTACACCAAGTGCATTAGTGAACTTGGTAGTAAGCCTGTCGCATATCAGAGCACACGTTTATCTTGTAGTATTGTTCAGTTCGAAATTGGTAATGATCGGTTTGATTGGATGGTTAGGTAATGATATTACGACACTATTTACAGAGCCGTTAAGGTTGATTATCATTATTATTGTTATTATTGTCGTTTGGTTTATAGGTAGAAAACTTGAACGATATTTTATGCATTCTCCAGAGGAGTGACAATTTGGGTAAGATAGTAAAACATTTGATTTCTATAATATTTGCGATTATTATTGTAATATTGATTCAGACTTTTATTGTTACAGGAGCAGTTATACAAGATAAAAGTATGACGCCGACGTTGAAACAAAACGATCGTGTGATTGTTAATAAAATCAAAACAACTTTTAACATGTTAAAGCTAAACGATATCATCATGTACCATAAAGGTGACGATGTACATATTGGTAGAATTATCGGGAAGCCCGGCCAATCTATAACCTTTAAAAATAATCAATTGTATAGAGATGACAGACAAGTAGATGAAAGGTATACTGAGTCAAGTATTGATGATTTGTCCCTCAGAAATATTAAAGGTTCTGAAGGAGATGTTATTCCACCAGACGAATACTTTGTACTGAATGATAATCGTGAAATAAAAAATGATTCTAGAACAGAAGGCTTTGTTCGACAAGAAGACGTTATTGGTGATGTAAGTTTAAGGTATTACCCTTTAAGCAACTTCACAGTAAACTTTAAATAAATAGACGAGGTGTAAAAAGTGAAAAAAGAAATACTAGAATGGATTGTGTCAATTGCTGTCGCAGTAGCGTTAGTATTATTGATTACAAATTTTGTTGCAAAATCATACACAGTCAAAGGGGATTCTATGGATCCAACCTTAAAAGATGGTGAACGTGTAGTTGTAAATATGATTGGTCAAAAACTAGGACATTTAGAAAAGGGAAATGTCATTGTATTCCACGCTAATAAAGAACAAGATTATGTAAAACGTATCATTGGTACGTCTGGAGATAACATTGAATATAAAAAAGACCAATTATATGTTAATGGTAAAAAAGTTGATGAACCTTATTTAGATTACAATGAAAAACATAAATTAGGTGAATATATTACAGGTACTTATAAAACAGAAGATTTCAATCAGGCTAGTGGTAAAAACAAAATTCCAGAAGGGAAATTGTTAGTATTAGGTGATAATCGTGAAGTAAGTAAAGATAGTCGTTCATTTGGTTTAATTGATGAAGATAAGGTAGTAGGTAAAGTTTCGTTTAGATATTGGCCACTAAATAAAATGACATTTGGATTTAATCCAGATGTCAGTTATGAATAGATAATATATGCATATATCCTGAGACATACAAATGTCTCAGGTTTTTTCTATATAGAACGATTGTACAATTTGTGGTTTGTTAACCGTTTGAGAAATGTTTTATAAACATGAAAACAATACAGTATTTAATTAATATATATGAACTTAAATGTAGGTAAATCACATAGACTAATAAACAAAGTACAATGCTTAATATGTTAAAATATAAATCAAAGGAGTTGTTGTATGCAATGGAATTCAATGCTTATATTGGGAGAGCTGGCACTGGTAAATCATACAGTGTAATAGAAGAAATAAAAACGAAAATGAAACAAAATCCGTTAGGGGATCCTATTATATTAATCGCACCTACCCAAAACACTTTTCAGTTAGAACAAGCTTTCGTAAACGATCCATTATTATATGGTAGTTTGAGAACTGAAGTGCTCCATTTTGAACGATTAAGTCATCGTGTTTTTCAAGAAGTTGGAGGATTAACAGAACAACAGTTATCCAAAGTTGGTACTGAAATGATGATTTATGACATTATTCAACAACATCAGTCACAGTTGAAATTGTATCAATCACAAGTGAAATACTATGGTTTCAGTGAAAAATTATATGAACAAATACAAGATTTTAAGAAATATGCGGTTTCACCACAACATATTGAAGAGTATATAGCAACCAATCATTTACAAACGAGAACTAAGCATAAATTAGAAGACATTGCATTAATATATAAACAATTGGAAGATAGAATTCGTGGTGAATATGTTTCTACTGAGGATAGTTTGCAACGATTTATTAAGGTGATGAATCAGTCTGAATGGTTGCAACGTGCTGAGATTTACATTGATGGATTTCATAACTTTTCTACAATCGAATATCAAATCATTCGGTCATTAGTTCAAAATACTAAAAAAGTTACGGTTGCTTTAACTACTGATGGAGATAAAGATGTTTTTAGTTTATTTAGAAAGCCATCAGAATCTTTAACACATATGCAAGATATTGCAAGTGAATTAAATATTGATTTAAATATTAAGCAATTTTATCAACAACAAAGATTCATTCACGATGATTTAAAACATTTGGAACAAAACTTTAATGCATTGCAATTTGAACCCATTGCGTCAAAAGGACACATCTCTATCATAGAATCATCAGTGATGCGAGAAGAAATAAATGAAGTTGCAAGACGCATTCTAAAAGAAAATCGTGAATTGGGTAGACGGTTTCAAGATATTGCTATTTTATATAGAGATGAGACATACGCATATTTAATGGAATCTATTTTACCCCAATATGACATCCCGTATAATATTGACGTCAAGTCATCAATGACACATCATCCTATAATGGAAATGTTCCGTTCATTAATTGAAGTACTTCAGACAAATTGGAACTTTGAACCGCTCATGCGTTTGTTTAAAACAAATATTTTAACTAAAAAATTTAAAGACAGCCAATACTTAATTGATATTTTAGAAAATTTTGTATTAGAACGTGGTATTTATGGAAAACGTTGGATAGATGATAAATATTTCCAAATTGAACAATTTAGAAAAATGGGTTTAAAACGACAACCTTTAACAGAAGAAGAACGTGAAACATTTGAGAGGGTCATCCAATTAAAAGTAGATGTGATAGATAAAATTATGCGCTTTGAAAATCAAATGGCTAATGCAACAACAGCTGTTGATTTTGCAACGGCATTTTACGAAGCAATCGAATCATTTGATTTACCGAGCCAGTTAATGACAGAACGTGATACGTTAGACGCTGAAGGCGAACACCGTAAAGCAGAAGAAATTGATCAAATATGGCACGGTTTTATTCAAACATTAGATGATTTAGTGACAGTATTTGGTACTCAAGATTTAACAAAAAGTAGATTTTTAGAGTTGTTAGATATTGGTTTGGATCAATTGGAATTTGTAATGATTCCTCAAACACTTGATCAAGTTAGCATTGGTACCATGGACCTAGCAAAAGTTGATAATAAGCAGCATGTGTATTTAGTTGGTGTAAATGACGGTATTTTACCTCAGACTGTTAGTGCTTCAGGCTTAATTACAGATGAAGAGAAAAAATACTTCGAAGAACAATCTGCGATTGAATTAAGTCCAACATCAGACATATTACAAATGGATGAAGCATTTGTATGCTATATTGCTATGACGAGAGGACGTTCAGAAGTGACATTCTCGTATTCATTAATGGGCGCAAGTGGAGATGAAAAAGAAGCAAGTCCATTTTTAAGTCAAATTCAGCAACTGTTTACAAATCTTGAAGTACAAAACATCCATCGTCAACATCAAGCAAATCCACTAACATTAATGGAACATCCACATCAAACAAAAATTGCATTATTTGAATCACTCAAAGCGTGGCTTGATGAAGAAATTGTCGCAGATACATGGTTAGATACATATCAAGTTATGAGAGATGATGAGAAATTAAATACGGGACTTAGTTATTTATTATCAGCACTCACTTACGATAATAAAACAGTACAATTAAGTGAAGCATTATCAAAAGATTTATATGGTACGACCATTAATGCTAGCGTATCACGTTTTGAAGGGTATCAATCATGTCCATTCAAACACTTTGCTTCACATGGTTTACGACTTAATGAACGTACAAAATATAAACTAGAAAACTTTGATTTAGGTGATATATTCCATCAAGTATTAAAATTTATCTCTGAAAAAATTAATGGTGACTTCAAAAATTTAAACGTAAAGCAAATTCAAAAATTAACGAGTGACGCATTATCTGAAATTCTCCCAGAGATACAATTTAATTTATTAAATTCAACAGCTTATTATCGCTATTTGTCACAGCGCATAGGTTCAATAGTAGAAACAACTTTAACTGCGTTAAAATATCAAGGTAGTTACAGTAAATTTACGCCGCAACGCTTTGAAGCTAGCTTCAGAAAAAAACCAAGGGACAATCAAGAGCTATATGCTCAGCCTTTACAAACAACACAAGGGGTTCCTATCAATATTCGAGGACAAATTGACCGGATAGATACGTATAACCATGGAGATGAAAGTTTTGTAAATATTATTGATTATAAATCATCAAAATATAGTGGAACTTTAGATTTAACAAAAGTCTATTATGGTATGCAAATGCAAATGATGACCTATATGGATATTGTATTACAAAATAAATCTAGACTCGGGCTAACTAATATGACTAAACCAGGTGGGTTATTGTATTTTCATGTTCATGAACCACGTATAAAACTTGCTTGGAATGAATTAAATGAGACGAAAAGAGATTTAGAATTTATTCAATCTTTTAAATTAAGTGGCTTATTAAATAGTGATGAAGCAGTATTAGACGCTTTCGATACTCGAATAGAACCAAGCTATAATTCAGATATTGTACCTTTAGGTTTGAAAAAAGACGGTGGTATTAAGTCTAATAGTAAAGTTGCGGACGAAAAGACTATTTACAAATTAATCCAGCATAATAAACAAAATTTTATAGAAACAGCATCTAATATTATGGACGGTCATACAGAAGTAGCACCCATGAAATATAATCAAACACTGCCATGTGATTTCTGTAGCTATAAACCAGTCTGTCATGTTGATGGTATGATTGATAGTAAACGCTATAGAACTGTAGATGAAACAATTAACCCAATTGAAGCGATACAAAATTTGGAGTTAGAAAGTGAGGAAGAAGAATGATAAGTGAGATTCCTGTAAAACCAGCTGATACAAGGTGGACCGATAATCAGTGGAAAAGTATCTTTGCAAAAGATCAAGATATACTTGTAGCAGCAGCTGCAGGCTCTGGTAAAACAGCGGTCTTAGTTGAACGTATCATTCAACGCATTCTTAGAGATAAAATCGACGTAGATCGTTTATTAGTCGTAACATTTACTAATGCTAGTGCAAGAGAAATGAAGCAACGCGTAGACCAACGTATTCAAGAAGCATTTATTGAATCACCTGATAATACACATCTAAAGAATCAACGCATTAAAATTCATCAAGCTCAAATTTCTACACTTCACAGTTTTTGTTTAAAGTTAATTCAGCAACATTACGATGTATTAGATATTGATCCAAACTTTAAAACAAGTGGTGAAGCGGAAAATATTTTGCTACTTGAACAAACCATTGATGAAGTTTTAGAACAACATTACGATATATTAGATCCTCATTTTGTTGATTTGACTGAACAATTGTCTTCAGATAGAAATGATGAGCAACTTAGAGATATTGTAAAAAAAATGTATTTCTTTAGTGTTGCTAATCCCGATCCTTTGAATTGGTTAAGTCATCTTTCAACACCATATAAAGATAAAGCACAACAGGAAGCATTATTAAAATTGCTTAATGAGTTGGCTATGATATTTATGGAGTCAGCGTTAGAGTCATTAAATAAAAGTTATGATTTATTTATGATGCTTGAGCAAGTAGATAAGCAAATTGCAGTTATCGAAAAAGAACAACAATTTTTAGCTAAAGCTATGGAAAATGGCCATATAAATCATGAAACAATCGTGCAACACGAATTCGAAAAAACATTTCCTCGAAAAGATAAAAAGATTAAAGAAGCGAATGAAATGATGATAGATGCTTATGACGATGGTAAAGCATATTATGATAATTATAAAAAATTAGTGTCAAAAGTTAAAAATGATTATTTTTCAAGATCTTCAGAAAATCTAAAAGCAGATATGCAACGTTTAGCACCTAGAGTAGCTTATCTTAGTCTTATTACCAAAGATGTCATAACACTTTTTAATCAAAAAAAACGCAGTCGAAATATTTTAGATTTCTCAGATTATGAACATTTTGCTTTGAAAATTTTAACAAATGATGATGGTTCACCTTCAATCATTGCACAAGCTTATCGTGAACAGTTCGAAGAAATATTAGTAGATGAATATCAAGACACAAACAGAGTACAAGAAAAGATTTTGTCTTGTATTAAACGTGGTGCAGAACATGATGGCAACTTATTTATGGTAGGGGACGTAAAACAGTCGATCTATAAATTTAGACAAGCAGATCCTAGTTTGTTTATCGAAAAATATAATCGCTTTACTGAAGATGGTTCATCATATGGTTTACGTATAGATTTATCTCAAAATTTCCGTTCAAGATTAGAAGTGTTAACAACAACTAATTACTTATTTAAACATATGATGGATGAATCTGTAGGAGAGATTAACTATGATGATGCAGCACAATTGTATTATGGAGCTCCCTTTGACAACAAGCCACATGATGTGAATTTAAATATGTTAGTAGAAGATGCATCTTCTGATTTAAATGGTTCAGAACAAGAAGCAGAATACATTGTGCAACAAGTTGAAAAAATAATGAATAATCATGAAATCTATGATATTAAAACACAACAATATCGAAAGCCTAATTACAAAGATATCGTTATTTTAGAAAGGTCATATGGGCAAGCGCGAAAAATACAACAAGCATTTAAAGATCATAATATTCCGTTTCATGTGAATAGTAAGGAAGGCTATTTTGAACAAACAGAAGTACAATTGATATTGTCCTTTTTAAGAACAATTGACAACCCGTTACAAGATATTTATTTAGTTGGTTTAATGCGTTCCGTTATTTATCAATTTACAGAAGATGAATTATCAAACATTAGAGTGTTTAGTCCTCATGATGATTATTTTTACCAATCTATACAACATTATATGGATAATGATGTTGCCAATAAAAAACTAGTCAAAAAATTAAAATCATTTTTAAATGATATAGCTATGTATCAAGACTACAGTCAAAATCATCCTGTATATCAACTTATTGATAAATTTTACAATGATCATTATGTTATTCAATATTTTAGTGGACTTATTGGCGGCAAAGGTCGACGTGCGAATTTATATGGATTGTTTAATAAAGCAGTAGAATTTGAAAATTCTAGTTTTCGCGGCTTATATCAATTTATTCGGTTTATTGATGAACTTATGGATCGCGGAAAAGATTTCGGCGAAGAAAATATTATAGGTCCTAATGACGATGTTGTGCGAATGATGACAATTCATAGTAGTAAAGGGTTAGAGTTTCCATTTGTTATTTACTCTGGTTTATCACGTAAATTTAGAAGAGACGATTTACACAAACCTGTAATTCTAAACCAAAATTATGGACTTGGTATGACGTATTACGATGTTGAGTCAAATTTAGCGTATCCGTCATTATCTTCAGTCACTTTGAAAGCAATCGCAGAAAAAGAAATGGTTTCAGAAGAGATGAGATTGATTTATGTGGCATTGACGCGTGCTAAGGAACAATTATTTTTGATCGGTCGTGTTAAAGATGAGAAAGAATTAACACAACTTGAGCAGGTTTCTGTCTCGGAAACACATTTACCAGTAAGTTATAGAATTACAGCTCAAAGACCGATTGATATGATATATCCAATATTAGCAAAATATCAATCATCGTCATTACCAAGTGAAATGCGATTCGAGCAATCGATAGATGATATTGATGCTACGATGAAACCTTATGTGAAATTGACTACAGAATTTTATGAAGATGTTGCTTCAGAACAAGTTATTTCAGATAGTGAACAGCGAACTGTTAGTGACATTGAGAATATGAATAGTGGCAATGACACCTTAAAAACACAAATACATCAACAATTAAGTTACGTCTATCCATATCAGGAAGCCATGGTAAAACCTTCAAAACAGTCTGTTTCTGAATTAAAACGACAATTAGAAACGGAACAAGCGGATACAAATTATGATAGAGTTCGACAGTATCGTATTGGTACTACTGCATACGAAAGACCTGCATTTTTAAGTCATCAAACTAAAAGAAAAGCAAATGAAGTTGGGACATTAATGCATACAGTAATGCAGCATTTGCCTTTTAAACAAGAAAGGTTAACTTCAGAAGAAATTGAAGCATTGGTTGAGCAGTTAATTGTTAAATCTATCATTCCTAAAGATGCAAAAGCTGATATTCAATTTGAAGATATTCATAAATTTGTTGAAAGCGATTTGTATCTTACGATAGCGCAAAGTGATTATATTTATCGAGAATTACCTTTCGTTGTTAATCAAGCAAAGGTAGACCAGTTGCAAGATGTAGAAACAGATGCATCAATTATTCAAGGGATGATTGATTTGATTTTTATTACAGATGATCAATATTACTTCGTTGATTATAAAACAGATGCTTTTAATAGACGTTTGCATATGTCAGATGAAGAAGTCGGAAATCAATTACGCACCCGTTATAAAATACAAATGGAATATTATAGAAACACCTTACAGACCATCCTTGGTGAATCTGTTAAAGGCTATCTATATTTCTTTAAGTTTGGTCAACTTTCAATAGATGATAAGTCGATAAAATAATGCTTTGATAAAGGAGTGCTAAACAGTGTCGACACAGCAGAGAATATTTGAATTGGATGCTTTACGTGGGTTCAGTTTGTTAGGCATTGTATTGATGAATATTTTGACTTTTAGTCTGCCATATGAAGAATCATTTCTTCCTGATTTAGTGAAGGGTATAGATGAAAGTTTATTAAGAGGTGTTACGCTTTTTGTAATTAGTTCTTTTTATCCCATTTTCACTTTTTTATTTGGTTATGGTTTAGCCATAATGTATAAGCATAGTCTAAAAAGGTCAATGAAATACTATCCTTTTATTTATAGGAGATTAATATTTTTATTAATATTAGGTGCATTACACGGTTTTTTACTTTTTTCAGGTGATATTTTATTCAGCTATGCATTTACTGGGATGATTGCAGTATTATTTATTAAAAAAAATGCAAAACAACTTTTTAAGATAGGAATTGTTTTGTATGTAATAAAAGTATTTATCTTGATTTTACCTACTTTTTTAGTGACACTCTTCGATGATCCATACAGTACTATTAACATAAGCGGATATAATGTTTCTGAAATCGTCAACTTAAAGCAAAGTGGTGAATATTTTAACTATTTAAAAATAAATGTTGCTGAAAATATCTATAATATTATAGATACAGTAACTTTTTCTGCATATTTTGAATTTTTACCGTATGTGTTCTTAGGAATGGCAGCACAAAAATACAACTTGATTGAAAAAGTACAATCCAATCAAAGTCGTCATCGTCATATTTTATACGTATTTGTTATGTTAGTTGTAGGATATGCTTTTAAAATGCCATATGTAATTGATTATGGAAACCAAGCTTTTGCTATCATTAGCGCTATGATTGGTGGTCCGCTTGTAGCATTTAGTTACATATTATTGTTTATTTATTGTTGTCAATTTAACCAGTTTTCTAAAGTAGTGCGTATTTTTAAGTATCCAGGAAAATTAAGTTTAACAGTATACTTAATGCAAAGTTTTATTTTTACATTTATTTTTGTAGGCTTAGGTTTTTATAATAAGCTGCCACTTTATGAATCTTATATTATCGTATTTATTGTATACAGTTTGCAACTTATTTTCTGTTATATGTATCTGAAATTTTATAGATATGGACCTATTGAATGGTTGTGGCGTAAAGTGACTTATTTAAAATAATGATGCGATATCCAAGACGGTGTTTATTGAATTTTTTGAAAATAATGGGTATTTATTTGTGATTTGTTACTAAATATAGTTATAATATGTAATAAGATATAGATGAGGAGCTGATATTGAATGAAATTTTTATCATTCAGACATAATGAACAGACATCTTATGGTGTGAAAGTTAAAAGAGAAGAAGCTGCTTGGGACTTGAAAAAAGTCTTTGCAGATTTTGCGGAAGGAGACTTTCATCCTAAGACATTATTGAATGGTCTTCAACAAAACCAAATATTAGATTTCCAAGAACAAGTACGTAAAGCAGTCGTAGCGGCAGAAGATAGCGGCAGAGCTGAAGAATATAAAGTTGCATTTACAGATATTGAGTTTTTACCTCCAGTAACGCCAACAAATAATGTGATTGCTTTTGGACGTAACTATCAAGACCACGCAAGTGAATTGAATCATGAGGTACAACGTTTATACGTCTTCACAAAGGCAGCTTCATCGTTAACGGGTGATAATAGTGTAATACCAAACCATAAAGATATTACAGATCAGTTAGATTATGAAGGTGAGCTAGGTATTGTAATAGGTAAATCAGGTGAAAAAATTCCTAAAGCTTTAGCACTTGACTATGTATATGGCTATACAATTATTAATGACATTACTGACCGTAAAGCTCAAAACGAACAGGACCAAGCATTCTTATCTAAAAGTTTAACTGGTGGTTGCCCAGTTGGTCCATATATTGTAACAAAAGATGAATTACCAACACCTGAAGATGTAAATATTGTAACCAAAGTAAATAATGAAATTCGTCAAGATGGTAATACAGGAGAAATGATTCTTAAAATCGATGAATTGATTGAAGAGATTTCAAAATATGTAGCATTACATCCTGGTGATATTATTGCTACTGGTACACCAGCTGGTGTGGGTGCAGGTATGGCACCTCCTAAGTTCTTACAGCCAGGTGATGAAGTGAAAGTAACGATTGATAATATTGGTACTTTAACAAATTTCATATCAGAAAAATAAAAATAAACGAATTAGGCTAATGATAATAAAGTTAGCCTAATTTTTTTGAAATAAAGTAGTGATATTGCTTTAAATTGAAATTAAAGATAAAATGTGAAGTGCAGAACTTTTTTTGAAAAACATATACTTTTTCAGTATGATTAGAGAAGTACGCTTTTAGTTTTGTAATTAAAAGCAATTATGTATTTATATTTTTTATAAAAAGTAAAAATAGTGTGGGGGTATCATATATGTTACATATGCATATTGCAAGTTGGGTATTATTAATTATCTTGTTTTTCGCAGCTTACTTTAATTTCTCAGAAAAACAAGGTGCAACACCTTATTTTAAACCAATTCATATGCTATTAAGATTATTCATGGTTTTAGTCTTAATTTCAGGATTTTGGATTTGGATTCAAGCATTTGGTGATGGAAATTCAGGCGGACACATGTTATTAACATTGAAAATGATATGTGGTGTTGCTGTAGTTGCGTTAATGGAAGTTACAGTTACAAAACGAAAAAAAGGACAATCAAGCAATGGTATGATGTGGGGCACGATTGCATTAATTATAATTACTATGATTATTGGTGTTATTTTACCGCAAGGCCCAATCACTCAAATGTTTGGTATGTAAAAAAAACGGAGACATTAAATTGTCTCCGCTCAGACTGTCGACCAAGTCTCTGACTTTGTTGGCAGTTTTTTTGTGCACGCTTTCCACGGGCACTGCCTTAGCCTGTAGTCTTCGGCTAGTGCGTTTCCAGCATGAGACGGCCCAAATCACTGCCACCATTAATCTGAAAATAGTATAATATATATATTATACAGTGGTGGTGTTTATTATATTGAATAAATCAATTAACAAAATAGATCAATATGAAGTGATTTCTATCTCTGAATTAGTTCCTAAAAATCATTTATTGCGCGCCTTATAGCCTATCATATTGATAATATCTTTTGGTCGACTATAAGGTGGAGCATAAGAAACTTCGAACTCAGTAAGTTCATCAATGGTTAATTTATGCAACATGCCCATAGATAAAACATCTATACGTTTATCAGCGCCATTTTTTCCTACAGCAGCAGCACGAATGATTCGTCTGCTAGATTTATCGAAATAGACACGTAAATGTAACTTAGTATTTCCTGGGTAATAACCTGCATGTTCTCCTTGGTTAGCTTCTACTATTTCATAATCAAAGTTATCTAATTCTTGTGGCGTTACGCCAACACTGGCAAAGGTATAATCAAAGAATTTTACAATATTTGCGCCTAAATAACCCTTAAAGTGTACAGAAGTATTTCCTGCTAGTTGTTCTGCTATAATACTTGCTGCTCTATGAGCACCCCATGCTAAAGGTACATGTGCATTTAAGTCTACATGACGATAATGAGAAGTAATAATATCACCTAAAGCATAAATGTTTTCGATGTTCGTTTGGAAATGATCGTTTACTGGAATGTAACCTTTACTGTCCAAAGTTACATTTGATGATTGAATGAATTCTGAATTAGGTTTAACGCCAATCCCTTCAATAATCAAATCATAGTGTTCAACTTTACCAGATTTAAAATGAACTTCATGACCATTCACTTTTACAATTTCTTCATTTAAACGATAGTTGATATCTCTTGCTTTCATTTCATCAAAAATGGGTTGATTCATATCACTATCCATTAATTTGTTCACATGAGTTGAACGATGTATTAATGTGCTATCAATCCCTCTATGATGTAAATTATCTAATATTTCTAATCCAATATATCCCGCACCAACGACAAGTGCTGTTTTAACGTTTTGTCGCTCGATAAAGTTTTCAATGGCATCAGTATCTTCCATATTTCTTAATGTAAAACTGATATCACTGTTTAAGTTTAAAGAATTCGCGCTACAGCCAGGGCTTAAAATTAAAGTGTCATAGTCTTCTTTAAACGTCGTCTTGTCTTGTTTGTTAAAAACGGTAATTGTTTGAGTTTTGTCGTTAATTGCAGTTACTTCGTGATAGGGCTTAACAACAATCTTTTTAGAATCATAGAAAGACTCTGGCGTTGCTTCTAATACTTTGTCTCTAGAATCTACGACATTTCCTAAATAATAAGGCAGTGCACAGTTAGCAAAACTCATATCTCTATCTTTTTCAAAGACGGTGATTTCACTCTCTTTGTCTAATCTTCTGATTTGGCTAGCAACGGTTGCACCTCCAGCAACAGCCCCAACCACTACAATTTTATTCATAGTATATAGCCCCCTATAAATTTAATGATTAAATATGTGATTCTACTACTGTTTCATAAGATAAATTTAAATGGAAAAAATCATTTAAATAGCGACCAATACCATCGTCATTATTTGAATAAGTTACATGATTTGCGACATGTTTTAGTTCATCTAAACCATTTTCCATAGCGATGCCATGTTTGGCATATTTTATCATTTCTAAGTCATTATCTTCATCACCAAATGCAATAATATGATTTCTATCCACATCTAAATAGGATTTTACATAATCTATACCTCTTGCTTTACTAATACCTTGTTTTACGATTTCAATAACTGGGAAAGGTGAGCCCCATCTTCGGTGTTCAATGTTTTCAGCATAGAAACGTGTAAGCATTTGCTTAATTCTAGGAATCATAAACTCTTCAGCTTCGACTAAAATTGAAGTAGGTGATTCACTTAAAGAATTAAGTAAATCGCCGGTTTCTATTTTAGGGTTTCCCATTGAAAAACCATCAAATAATTTTTGGTCAAAATTATTTAAAAAGACATAATCTTTTACTTCAGCAATAATATTGGAAACACCAAAGTTGTTTAGTGACTGAATAATCTCATGTGATAAGTCTAAATCTAGTACTTCATGTTTATTTTTAAAATGATCATCTTTTGGATGATGCACGAAAGCACCATTAAAATTAACTACAGGTGTATTCATATTTAGTTCATGATAATAAATTTGACTGGCTCTGTATGGTCTGCCAGTTGCTATCATTAGTTTGTGTCCTTGCTTTTGTAATGTAGTTAAAACCTTTTTAGTATAAGGTGTAATTTTCTTGTCATCGTTTAACAGTGTTCCGTCTAAGTCTAAACAAATTAAATAAGAACTCATGTAAATCTCCTTTAAATTTAATAAATGATGTATGAATATCATAGCATTTTATTGGCGTTTTGTAAGATATTTGATATATTGTTAGTATGATTAAATACGAAGAGGTGAAATGTATGGATGAAGGATTAAAAGATAGCATACTAAATGCTTTAGAGATGGTAATTGACCCTGAGTTAGGAATCGATATCGTAAACTTAGGTTTAGTATATAATGTAGATGTTGATGATGAAGGCTTATGTACAGTGGAAATGACATTAACTTCTATGGGTTGTCCGCTTGGACCACAGATTATGAACCAAGTAAAAATGGTCTTAGCAGAAATTCCTGAGATTTCAGATACAGAAGTAAATATTGTTTGGAGTCCGCCATGGAGTAAAGAAATGATGTCACGTTATGCTAAAATTGCGCTTGGCATAGGTTAATAAAAGATAGATAACTAGTTTAAGTAACAATACGTTTGAATATGTATTGCTAACTTAAGCTAGTTTTTTTAATTTTAGAAAACATGTGGACGCTTTATGTCAGGCTATTTTAAAATTTTTTATTTCTATCGTTCAATTCATTAAAATAATTGCAGTTGTATTACATTAATATTACAATAGCTAGGTGAATAAATTAGATGTTTACGTAATTTTAGGAAAGTTTGTGGGGAAATGAACAATAATCTTGAAAATAATCGTGTGAAACGTAACACGCGCTATATGCCTGGTTTAGATGGTTTAAGAGCAATTGCAGTAATTGGTATTATTATTTACCATTTAAATAAGCAATGGTTAACTGGTGGATTTTTAGGTGTTGATACATTTTTTGTTATTTCTGGATATTTAATTACTAGCTTACTTTTAAAAGAATATGAAGAAACAGGGATAATTAATTTAAAAAACTTTTGGGTACGACGTTTCAAAAGATTGATACCTGCAGTACTAACTTTAGTATTTGTTGTAGTAGTAGCAACATTGGTATTAAAACCAGAAGAAATTGTTAATATAAAAAAGGATGCAATAGCAGCAATTTTTTATTTTTCTAATTGGTGGTACATCGCTTCAGATGTAAATTATTTTGAACAATTTGCTTTTATGCCATTAAAACATTTATGGTCCTTAGCAATTGAAGAACAATTTTACATTGTATTCCCAATCCTTTTTATATTCCTTTTATTAGCATTAAAAAAATACCGCAATGTTGTTTTGATATTTTGGATAATTTCATTAATTTCTTTACTTGTGATGATTATCATTTCACAACCGCATATGTCTCATTCTCGAGTTTATTTTGGTACAGATACGAGACTTCAAACAATGTTATTGGGTGTTATACTAGCGTTTTTATGGCCGCCATTTAAGTTGAAGAAAAATCCTCAAAAGACACTAACGCATATCATAGATGGTATTGGTGTTTTTGGTATTTTTATCTTACTTTTACTTTTTTATAAAGTTAATGATAATAGTGATTGGATTTATAACGGTGGATTTTATTTAATATCTGCAATGACGTTATTTGTCATAATGAGTGCTGTTCATCCATCAGGTTATTTTGCTAAAGTTATCGGTAATCCTATTTTTGTTATTATTGGTAAGAGATCTTATAGTTTGTATTTATGGCATTTTCCAGTTATTAGTTTTGTACATTCATATTATGTTGCTGGGCAATTACCGAATTATGTGTACTTTTTAGATATCATATTGACAATCATTTTAGCTGAACTCTCGTATCGCTATATTGAAACACCTTTTAGAAAAGAAGGTTTTAAAGCATTTTCTATAAAATTAAATAAAAAATTACCATTAGTAAGAACAGCTATTTTGTTAATATTTATGATTCCAAGCCTATTTGTTTTAGCTGGTAGCTTTGATAAATTAGGGAAAGATATGATTACGGATAAAAAAACAACGTTTAAAACAGATGAATTTGATAAACAATTAGTGCGGCCTATACCAATTGATGAAGTAAACTTTTTTGATAAATCAAATTCTAAAAAAACAACAAAATCAGAAGTATATACAAATATTAAACCATTGCTTATTGGAGACTCAGTGATGGTTGATATAGGTGAAAATTTTAAAAAAAGGGTGCCCAACGCAAAAATTGATGGTGAGGTTGGACGTAATTTATATGATGTTGCACCACTTGTAGAAAAACACTATCAATCATATAATAAAAGTTCCGATAAAATTGTGCTAGAACTAGGTACAAATGGTGACTTTAGTAAAGAACAATTAGATACGTTAATCAATAAATTCGGAAATGCACAAATTTATTTAGTGAATACACGCGTTCCGAGAAGTTATGAAGGTCACGTGAATAAATTGATGGCAGATGCCGCTAAAGCACATAAAAATGTAACGCTTATTGATTGGTACAAACGCTCTGAAGATCATACAGAATATTTTGCGCCAGATGGTATTCATTTAGAAACAAAAGGTGTAGAGGCATTAACAGATGAGATTTTAAAACATATAGCAAACGATTCAAAATAAATCAGAAGGTTAGAGAAACACGATATTATTGTAGTTTGATCATACACAAACGCCAATTTCAATTGAAATTGGCGTTTGCTTTGTTATTGATACAATTTTTCGAAAAACTTTCGCTTGAATTTATTTGTGTTTTAAATGAAAATTCACAATCGTCTTTATGCGTTTTGAAACGATATTACTAACCTTGTACTATGTCTGTACTCATATTAAGTTGAGAATATATTAAATGACAAGTATTTATTATTTATGAGTTGCAATTGTTAGGTAAAGTGAACTCAATATTTTCTATCACGCTCATTGATTGGGTAATCATTTGCACTCATATCTCTTCTCGTCATGAGGCCATTATTATTAAATTCCCAATGTTCATTGCCGTGTGTACGCATCCATTGATTTGTAGAGGCATCATACCATTCATACTCAAATCTAACTGAAATACGGTTGTCGGTGTAACACCATAATTCTTTCATCAACTTGTAGTGAAGTTCTTTGCGCCATTTTCTATATAAAAAGGATTTGATTGCTTCTCGACCTTCAAAAAACTCACTACGATTTCTCCATTGTGAATCTTGTGTATAAGCAAGACATACTTTTTCAGGATCTCTGGTATTCCATGCATCTTGCGCTAATTTCACTTTTTCTAAAGCTGTCTGTTTATTAAACGGCGGCGTTGGTCTTTTGATTACATTATTCATATATTTAACCTCCATTGTTGTATATTTACAATAATGCTAACATAACTTTAACGTAATGAGATATGTGCTATCGTTGGAAGTATAAAAATCGCTGTTAATTTAACAGTTTTTATGTAATCTATATGGATGTTTTAACAAATGTGTGTTGGGCAAATGTTATGATATGGTAAGCGTTCAAAACTTTAAAAAATAATTGAAAAACGAACCCTTTATTGTTGATTCTTGTCAAGAAGCGTAATATAATATAGATAAGGTCAAAGAAAGTCAAAGTCAAACTTACTTTATTGATCAATCATTAAATGGTGAGGTGAATCAATTTGGATATAAATCAAATGACCTATGCAGTTCAAAGTGCATTACAGAATGCAATTGAATTAGCTAAAACAAATGAAAATCAAAATATTGAAATTGAAGCTGTATTATCAGCAGCATTAACAGAAAATGAAAGTTTATTTAAAAGTATTTTCGATAGAGCGCATATTGATACAGAAAAATTAGATCAATCATATAAAGAAAAACTTAAAAAATATCCATCGGTCCAAGGGGATAATATTCAATATGGTCAATATATAAGTCAAAATGCTAACAATTTATTAAATAAAGCTGAAACTTATATGAAAAAATATGAAGATGAATATATATCCATGGAACATATCGTATTAGCTGCTATGGATATAGATGATACGACCAAACAATTTGTAGAAAATAAAAAAGAAGTAATAGAGGAAATTATAAAAAAAGTTAGAGGAGGCAATCGCGTGACATCACAAAATCCAGAAGCAAATTATGAAGCATTAGAAAAATACGGGCGTGATTTAGTTGAAGAAGTTCGTCAAGGTAATATGGACCCTGTCATTGGACGTGACGAAGAAATTCGTAATTCAATCCGTATATTAAGTAGAAAAACCAAAAATAACCCGGTCTTGATAGGTGAGCCTGGTGTCGGTAAAACAGCAATTGTCGAAGGATTGGCGCAGCGTATCGTACGTAAAGACGTGCCAGAATCACTGTTAGATAAAACAATTTTTGAACTTGACTTAAGCGCACTTGTAGCAGGTGCAAAATATCGTGGAGAATTCGAAGAAAGATTGAAAGCAGTACTTAAAGAAGTCAAAGAATCAGACGGAAGAATTATTTTGTTTATTGATGAAATTCATATGCTTGTAGGTGCTGGTAAAACTGAAGGTGCTATGGATGCAGGTAATATGCTTAAACCAATGTTGGCTCGTGGGGAGCTACATTGTATTGGTGCGACAACTTTAAATGAATATAGAGAATATATTGAAAAAGATTCAGCTTTAGAACGTCGTTTTCAAAAAGTAAATGTATCTGAACCTAATGTAGAAGATACTATTTCTATTTTACGTGGTTTAAAAGAACGTTACGAAGTATATCACGGTGTTCGTATACAGGATAAAGCATTGGTAGCAGCAGCTGAATTATCAGACCGTTATATTACTGATCGATTTTTACCAGATAAGGCAATAGATTTAGTAGACCAAGCATGTGCGACGATACGTACTGAAATGGGCTCAAATCCAACAGAATTGGATCAAGTGAATCGTCGTGTTATGCAGTTAGAAATTGAAGAGTCAGCATTGAAAAATGAATCTGATAATGCCAGTAAACAACGTTTGCAAGAGTTACAAGAGGAACTAGCAAACGAAAAGGAAAAACAAAGTTCTATTCAATCACGTGTTGAAGAAGAAAAAGAAAAAATAGCTAAACTGCAAGAGAAACGTTCAGAATTAGATGAAAATCGAAAAGCTTTAGAAGATGCTGAAAATAACTACAATTTAGAAAAAGCTGCTGAATTACAGCACGGTAAAATTCCACAACTAGAAAAAGAATTACGTGAATTAGAAGACGCTTTCCAAAATGAACAAAGTGAAGAAAATGATCGCATCATTCGTGAAATTGTTACTGATGAAGAAATAGGCGATATTGTTAGTTCTTGGACAGGTATTCCAGTATCAAAATTAGTTGAAACCGAAAGAGAGAAACTCCTAAACTTATCTGATATACTTCATGAACGTGTTGTAGGTCAAGATAAAGCTGTAGATCTAGTTGCTGATGCAGTTGTCAGAGCGCGTGCTGGAATTAAAGATCCTAATAGACCAATTGGTAGCTTCTTATTCTTAGGTCCAACAGGTGTAGGTAAAACAGAATTAGCGAAATCATTAGCATCAACTTTATTTGATTCAGAAAAACATATGATTCGTATTGATATGAGTGAATATATGGAAAAACACTCTGTCTCTCGCTTAATAGGTGCCCCTCCCGGCTATGTTGGACATGAAGAGGGTGGACAACTGACAGAATCAGTTCGTCGTAATCCTTATTCAGTTATTTTGTTAGACGAAATAGAAAAAGCACATTCAGATGTGTTTAATGTGTTGTTACAAATATTAGAAGAAGGTCGTTTAACTGATTCACAAGGACGAGAAGTAGACTTCAAAAATACTATTATTATCATGACAAGTAATATTGGTTCACAAATATTATTAGAAAATGTAAAAGATACAGGCGTGATTACTGAATCAACAGAAAAATCAGTAATGAATAGTTTAAACCAATACTTCAAACCAGAAATCATAAATCGTATGGATGATATCGTATTATTTAAACCATTATCCGTAAATGATATGAGTTTAATTGTTGATAAAATTTTAACACAATTAAACATTAGATTGATGGAACAACGTATTTCCATTGACGTTTCTGATAAAGCTAAAGCATGGTTAGGTGAGGAAGCATATGAACCTCAATTTGGTGCAAGACCACTAAAAAGATTTGTTCAAAGACAAATTGAAACACCACTTGCACGCAAAATGATTAGAGAGAATTTACCAGAAGGTACGTTAATAAAAATAGATTTATCAGATGATGGTTTAACATTTGAAGAAATCAGACCAGAAATAATATAAACTGAAAATAAATAGTACTTGAGATATCAACTCTCATAAAATAAGCCCGTAAGTGAACTAAGCAGTTCTTTTACGGGCTGTTATTATAATAATTCAGAATTTTGAATGTTCAGAGTGCTAATTAACAAATGGTATCAATGCAAAACCGTCATGACATATAGGTCATTTGAGATAGGATGTAGTAACAAAAAATGACAATTTCTNNAGAAATTGTCATTTTTTGTTAGTTCGAGGTATTTTACGTTCTGAACTTTTTTATTTGTATGTGATAAAAATTTAATGTTGTTCTTTCGTCTCATGCTTTGAAGGTTTAATAATCAAGTCAAATAATACGACAATGATTGTAAATACAATAGCACCAATAATAGGGGTAATTAAATTAAGTGCGCCCCCACCTGAAAGACTGTTAAGTACGAAATTTACCATTTGTAATAAGACAATAGACCAAAATAACACTGCGAGGTATTTCATTATGTAATGCCTCCAATTTAATATATATACATTCATTATAAATAAGAAAGCAGTATTTGTATAGTAGTAACTTATAAAGTATAGATTTTAATTGTGCTAACATTTACGATAAACTATAATAAATAATGTGATTTTAATGAGTATACTAGGTGAAGTTCTTGTATTGGAAATATGTATTATGTTAAATTAATACCTGGTATTAAAAAATTATTAAGAAGGTGTACAACCATGAACGTGGGTATTAAAGGTTTCGGTGCATATGCGCCTGAAAAAGTAGTAGAGAATGCCTATTTTGAATCATTTTTAGAAACTTCAGATGAGTGGATTTCAAAAATGACAGGTATTAAAGAAAGAAGATGGGCTGATGAAGATGAAGAGACGTCTGATTTAGCTTATCAAGCAAGTGTTAAAGCTATCAATGATGCTGGTATAGAACCAACTGATATAGACATGATTATTGTTGCAACATCTACAGGAGATTTTCCGTTTCCAACTGTAGCTAATATATTACAAGATAGACTTGGAATCGGAAAAGTTGCTTCTATGGATCAGTTAGCTGCATGTAGTGGTTTCATGTATGCAATGATCAATGCTAAACAATTCGTACAATCAGGTGATTATAAAAATATTTTAGTTGTAGGAGCAGATAAATTATCTAAGATCACGGATTACACTGATCGTTCAACAGCTATATTATTTGGTGATGGTGCTGGTGCAGTAGTTATCGGTGAAGTGTCTGAAGGCCGAGGCATTTTAAGTTATGAACTTGGGTCAGACGGTTCTGGAGGAGAATATTTATATTTAAATCCAGAAAATGGTAAGATATTTATGAATGGACGAGAAGTGTTTAAATTTGCTGTTAGAATCATGGGTGAAGCTTCAAATAATGCAGTTGCAAAAGCAAATTTAGAACCAAAAGATATCGATATGTTTGTACCACATCAAGCTAATATTAGAATTATGGAATCTGCAAGAGAAAGATTAGGTATACCAAAAGAAAAAATGAGCGTCTCAGTTGATAAATTTGGTAATACTTCTGCAGCTTCAATTCCTTTAAGTATCGCACAAGAATTAGAAAATGGTAAAATTAAAGATGATGATGTTTTAGTACTTGTAGGATTCGGTGGTGGTCTTACTTGGGGTGCTGTAACTATAAGATGGGGAAAATAGGAGGATAATTTATGAGCAAGGAACATCGCGTTGTAATTACTGGTATGGGTGTTTTATCTCCAATCGGTAATGATGCAAAAACTTCATGGAAAAATGCACTAAATGGTGTTAGTGGTATAGACGAAATAACACGTTTAGATACATCAGCATATAAAGTTCATTTAGCTGGTGAATTAAAAGACTTTGATATTGAAGATCATATAGATAAAAAAGAAGCGCGTCGTATGGATCGATTCACACAGTATGCTGTAGTTGCTGCAAGAGAAGCGGTCAAAGATGCAAAACTAGAAATTAATGAAAATACTGCTGATAGAATTGGTGTTTGGATTGGCTCTGGTATCGGAGGCATGGAAACATTTGAATTATCACATAGTCAATTGCTAGAGCGTGGTCCTAGACGTGTGAGTCCTTTCTTTGTACCGATGTTAATTCCAGATATGGCTACTGGCCAAGTATCTATTGATTTAGGTGCAAAAGGTCCTAATGGTGCTACTGTTACAGCATGTGCAACAGGTACAAACTCTATTGGAGAAGCTTTCAAGATTATCCAACGTGGTGACGCTGATGCTATGGTTACTGGAGGTACAGAAGCACCAATCACACATATGGCTATAGCAGGCTTTAGTGCAAGCCGTGCCTTAACAACGAATGAAGATAAGGAAACAGCTTGTCGACCATTCCAAGAAGGTCGTGATGGCTTTGTGATGGGTGAAGGTGCAGGTATTGTTGTACTTGAATCATTAGAATCAGCAAAAGCGCGTGGTGCAGAAATTTATGCCGAAGTAGTTGGATATGGTTCAACAGGTGACGCTTATCATATTACTGCGCCAGCACCAGAAGGTGAAGGCGGCTCACGTGCAATGCAAGCTGCGATTGATGATGCTGGCATTGAGGCCAAAGATATACAATATTTAAATGCACATGGCACAAGTACGCCAGTAGGTGATTTAACTGAAATTCAAGCGATTAAAAATACATTTGGTGAAGCAGCTAAAAACTTAAAAATTAGCTCTACAAAATCAATGACTGGTCACTTATTAGGTGCAACTGGTGGCTTAGAAGCAATCTTTTCTGCCTTATCTATTAGAGATGGACGTATCGCACCAACCATCCATGCTGAATCTCCAGACCCAGAATGTGATTTAGACATCGTTCCTAATAAAGCTGAAGATTTAGATATTACTTATGCAATGAGTAATAGTCTAGGATTTGGTGGCCATAACGCCGTGCTTGTTTTGAAAAAATTTAACGACTAAAATAATATGTAATGTTAAAGGCTGAGACAATTTATTTGTCCAGCCTTATTTATTTTGGCTAAATTTATTTAACAGATACGGAAATTTTATAAATAAGCTTTGGATAGTATAAAGTATGAAAAATTAATAATGCAGATAATTAATAGTAAAATACATGATTAATTTTGATATTTTGTATATTTATGACGTACACCTAATGTATAATGTGCTTTATATTTAGGTTAAAAGGAGGCAGTCAAGATGAAACGCTTCTCATCTTTATCAACAACTTTGAAAACACGAATGATTGCAGATTTTATCTTGATTATTGCAAGTCAAGCAATCATGCCTTTTATTGCACTTTATTTAACGAGTAAAGTGAACGCAGTTTTTGCAGGGACATTTTTAATTGTTAATATTGTGGTGAGTTTTATTGTGTCTTTCCTAGGTGGATATTTAGGCGATAATTATAATAGGAAGAAAATAGTGAATTATATCCATTTTTTATACGCAATTTGCTTAATTATTCTAAGTATTACGGTTACTATGAATGGCATCGGCTTACTAATTTTTTGCATTGCTGTGTTTATCTTTCAATTATTGTTTGCTGCAAGTGAACCAATATTTGAAGCGGCAATTATGGATGCTATATAT
This sequence comes from Staphylococcus sp. GDY8P45P, assembly GCF_017892745.1. NCBI lineage: Bacteria > Bacillati > Bacillota > Bacilli > Caryophanales > Staphylococcaceae > Staphylococcus > Staphylococcus sp. GDY8P45P. The sequence continues at coordinate 60,762 of NZ_JAESLS010000005.1, forward strand.
GAAGATGTTAGAGAATATGTATACCAATTAAATTATTGGATGTTCAATATTGGTACAGCTATCGGTATGGCACTAGGTGCGTTGTTATACTTGGGACATAAACATTTATTATTTATCCTCTTCTTTATCGCAATGTTAGTGAGTTGGTATTTATTTGAAAAGTATTATAATGTTGAACAAATCATTAACAAAAAGGGAGATTTAACGACTAAGTTTAAACATTTTTTTGATAGTTATCGAGATGTAGTTAAAGACAAGTATTATATGATGCTAAATTTAGGTTATATGATGGTCATTATGGCTGAATTAAGTTTAAATTCTTATGTCGTGGTAAGATTGAAAGATGCTTTTGAACCATTATCTATTTTAGGTTTTTATATAGATGGTGTCAGAATGTTCACGGTCATTATGATTATTAACACAGTAGTAGTTGCAACTTTAACTTTTACTGTCAACAGAATTGTTGCAGCGACTTCAACTAGAATTGCATTTATGATTGGGATTGTCTTGTATACATTAGGATACAGTATTTTGACATCTGCAACATCGTTTTGGATTCTATGTTTGTTTTCAATTGTAGCGACGATAGGAGAATTAATATATTCACCTATCCAAAATGCACAAAGATTCTTAATGATTCCTGAAGATAAACGTAGTACGTATAGCACATTTGCGATGGTATCATTTTACGGTGGAAATATTTTAGCACGTTTTGGGCTTATTATTGGCGCATTTATATTGCCATGGATGATGTCAATCTATGTGGCAGTCATTGTTTTATTAGGATTTGTCTTACTTTATTATGCACTTTTCTGCAATCCCAACATTGATAATCGTAAACAAAAAAGGCTGGATTAGTTATTGTTATTAAATACAATTTCTAATCCAGTCTTTTTATATAGCAAATGATATGAAAATAGAAATAATGACATAAATAAGATTACAAAGAAAAGCAATTTTTACCCAAGAAGAGACAATATAAACATCTTTTTTAGGTTGAGTAGGTTTAAAAAATTCATCATTTTCAAACGCACTTCTATGTTTCTTTTTTGTCAATTGGTATTTTAGCCTTCTAAAACCAAAACTCGTGGGATCTAAAATGCCTTCTTGTACAATCAAAATGATAAAAAAGACAATTGCTAAGAGCATAGAGACATAAAATAAAGTATTAATAAAGTTTATCCAAGTATGGTTTGAAAATAGCCATAAAATAAATGAAATTATGGGTGTAAAAAGTAAAAAAATTACTAGGTGCTTTAAATATTTCATGTTGGCGCCCCCTAAAAAGAATTAAATTAATTGTAACTTAAGTTAACTAAAAAATGAATAAAAATTACTATAAATTCGTTAACAACAGTATTTAATTAGAAGTTTAAAATTAAATAATTTTTAATTTCTTTAATAAAGTAAAGCAATAGAATATTGATTAAAATCTTAACTAAACGTATAATGTTATTAAATATTCTGAATATTGCGAAGGGAATGTTTAATTCGATTCAAAGGGGGATACGATATGCTTAAATATGTTTTAAAGCGACTGGGTTATATGATTTTGTCATTATTCATTATCATTACCATTACATTTTTCTTGATGAAACTTATGCCAGGTTCACCGTTTAACGATGAAAAATTAAATGAAGAACAAAAGCAAATTCTTAACGAAAAATATGGTTTAAACGATCCAGTACCAGTTCAGTATGCGAGTTATTTAAAGAATGTTGTTACGGGGGACTTTGGTAACTCATTCCAATATGATAACCAACCAGTTTGGGAATTAATCAAACCAAGATTATTACCATCTTTAGAAATGGGTTTAACAGCGATGGTGATTGGTGTCATACTCGGTTTAATTTTAGGGGTTATTGCAGCAGTCCGGCAAAACACTTGGGCTGACTATACAGCTACTGTAATTTCAGTTATAGCGGTTTCGGTACCATCATTCGTATTAGCTGTTTTATTACAATATGTATTTTCAGTAAGGTTGCAATGGTTCCCAGTAGCAGGTTGGGAAGGTGTTTCAACAGCAGTTTTACCATCTTTAGCACTATCAGCAGCAGTTTTAGCGACGGTAGCAAGATACATAAGAGCAGAAATGATAGAAGTGTTAAGTTCAGATTATATTTTACTTGCACGTGCCAAAGGTAATTCAACAATGAGAGTATTATTTGGACACGCATTAAGAAATGCTCTGATTCCAGTAATTACAATTATTGTGCCAATGTTGGCAAGTATATTAACAGGTACTTTGACAATTGAGAATATTTTTGGTGTACCAGGGTTAGGGGACCAATTCGTAAGATCGATTACCACGAATGATTTCCCAGTAATTATGGCGACAACCATTTTATTCAGTACACTATTTATAGTTTCTATATTCCTTGTAGATATATTATATGGTGTTATTGACCCACGTATACGTGTACAAGGAGGTAAAAAATAATGGCTGATAATAAAAATGAAAATTTAAATCAAGATTATTCAAATGCAGTTATGTCACATACCTCAGAAGGAATTCCAGCATCAGACTTTATTAGAAGTAACAATGACATTGAAAAAGAGCCAGAAATACAAAGAGAGAGTAAAAACTTTTGGCAGGATGCATGGTCACAACTAAAGCGTAATAAATTAGCGGTAGTTGGTATGATAGGGTTAATTATTATCATTATTTTAGCGTTAATTGGCCCTTTATTTAGTGCACATGACTATGCTGAACAAGATGTTGAAAGACGTAACTTGCCAGCAAAAATACCTGTTCTAGATCAAATTTCATTTTTACCATTTGATGGTGAAGGTGCTCAAGGTAAAGATGCGTATAAAGAAGCTGGAGTGAAAGAGAATTTTTGGTTTGGTACAGATCAATTAGGTAGAGATTTGTGGTCTCGTACTTGGCAAGGTGCACAAGTATCACTATTCATCGGTGTTGTTGCAGCACTGCTTGATATTTTTATAGGTGTTATTTATGGCGCGATTTCAGGATTTTTTGGAGGCCGTATTGATAATGTGATGCAGCGTATTATTGAAATTGTTGCGTCTATCCCAACGTTGATTGTTGTTATTTTATTCGTTTTAATTTTTGAACCATCTATATGGACGATTATATTAGCGATGGCTATCACAGGTTGGATTGGCATGAGCCGTGTGGTCAGAGGGGAATTCTTAAAATTAAAAGGTCAAGAATTTGTATTAGCATCTAAAACACTAGGTGCCTCTAAACTTAAATTAATATTTAAACATATATTACCTAATACTTTAGGGGTTATTGTAGTTACATCCATGTTTACAGTACCGAATGCAATCTTCTTCGAAGCATTCTTAAGCTTTATTGGTATCGGGGTACCAGCGCCAAGAACTTCTCTTGGGTCACTTGTAAATGAAGGTCGAGCAATGTTATTGATTCATCCACATGAATTATTTATTCCGGCTATTATTTTAAGTTTATTAATACTATTCTTCTATCTATTTAGTGATGGGTTACGCGATGCATTTGATCCGAAAATGCGTAAATAATAAAGGGGGCAACATTTTATGTCAGAAAGAATATTAGAAGTGAACGATTTGCATGTTTCCTTTGATATTGACGCAGGGGAAGTGCAGGCAGTACGTGGCGTGGATTTCTTTCTTGATAAAGGAGAAACGCTGGCGATTGTTGGTGAATCAGGTTCAGGGAAATCAGTGACAACAAAAGCTATTACAAAATTATTCCAAGGCGATACTGGAAGAATTAAAAAAGGTGTTATTAATTTCTTAGGTGAAGACTTAGCTAAAAAATCAGAAGAAGAATTGATTAAATTACGAGGTAAAGATATTTCTATGATATTTCAAGATCCAATGACTTCGTTAAATCCTACAATGAAAATAGGCAAGCAAGTCATGGAGCCATTAATGAAACATAGAAATTACAATAAGGCAAATGCGAAGAAAAGGGCGTTAGAAATATTAAATCTTGTAGGATTACCAAACGCTGAAAAACGTTTTAATGCCTATCCACATCAATTCTCAGGTGGACAAAGACAAAGGATAGTCATTGCGACAGCACTTGCATGTGAACCTAAAGTATTAATTGCAGATGAGCCAACTACTGCACTTGATGTAACGATGCAAGCACAAATATTAGAATTGATGAGAGAATTACAAAGCAAAATAAGTACTTCAATCGTTTTTATCACACACGATTTAGGTGTTGTTGCTAATATAGCTGACAGAGTAGCTGTTATGTATGGAGGACAAATGGTTGAAACAGGAGATGTAGATGAAATATTTTATGACCCTAAACATCCATATACTTGGGGGTTACTATCATCGATGCCTGATCTGACAACTGGTACAGATACAGCATTATTAGCTATTCCAGGTACACCACCAGATTTATTACACCCACCTAAAGGAGATGCGTTTGCTGAACGTAGCCAATATGCATTAGATGTAGACTTTAAAACTCCACCACCATGGTTCAAAATTTCTGATACACATTTTGTAAAGTCTTGGTTACTTGATGAACGCGCACCGCATGTTGAACCACCAGAAATGGTACAAAAACGTTTACGTAAGATGCCTAATAATTACGATAAGCCGCAACAGGTAGAAAGGGTGGCGTTTGATGATGCAAAATAAAGACATACTTTTACAAGTGAAAAATGTTAAACAATATTTTAATGAAGGAAAGCGTAGCGAAGTACGTGCAATTGAAAATATTTCATTTGATATTTATAAAGGGGAAACATTTGGACTAGTTGGTGAATCTGGTTGTGGAAAATCTACTACTGGTAAAGCAATTATTAAACTCAATGATGTAACGAGTGGAGAAATTCTTTATGACGGTGTAGACATTCAAAAAATAAAAAACCGTAAAGATTCTTTGAAGTTTAATAAAAAGATGCAAATGATTTTCCAAGACCCATATGCTTCATTAAATCCAAGGTTAAAAGTCATGGATATAGTGGCAGAAGGGATAGACATCCATAAGCTTGCTAGTGGAACAAAAGATCGTAAAAGAAGAGTTTATGATTTATTAGAAACGGTGGGACTTAGTAAGGAACATGCCAATCGTTATCCACATGAATTTTCAGGTGGTCAAAGACAACGTATCGGTATTGCTCGTGCATTAGCAGTAGAACCAGAATTTATTATTGCAGATGAACCGATATCAGCGTTAGATGTTTCAATTCAAGCACAAGTTGTCAATTTGTTATTAAAGTTGCAAAGAGAACACAATATTACATTTCTATTTATTGCTCATGACCTTTCGATGGTGAAATATATTTCAGACAGAATTGCAGTTATGCATTTTGGTAAGATTGTCGAATTAGGTTCTGCAGATGAAATATATAATCATCCGTTACATCCTTATACGAAATCATTACTTTCAGCAGTGCCACAACCAGATCCTGAAAGTGAGCGTACGCGAAAAAGAACAGTGTATAAAGAAGACATGTCCAAAAACGATCAACGGTCTTTGAACGAAATACAACCAGGGCATTTTGTATTTACTACGGATGAGGAAGCAGAAACATTAAAATCTCAAATACAAGCACCATCAGTATAAGGGAAAGGGGGATTAATATGAAAAGGATTAAACTATTTGTAGTTTTATTAGCTTTAACTGTAATCGCTGCGGGATGTAGTAGTGCTGAAGGTGTTTACTCGGATAAAGGACAAGTATTTAGAAAAGTTATATCACAAGATATTTCTTCTTTGGATACTGCCTTAGCCACTGATACTGTATCGTTTGATATATATAACCAAGTGTATGAAGGTTTATATACATTAGATAAAAACGATAAAGCTCAACCAGGTGTTGCTAAAGAGATGCCAGAGAAAAGTAATGGTGGAAAGACATTGACTATTAAACTGCGTAAAGATGCTAAGTGGTCCAACGGTGACCCTGTTACAGCTCATGATTTTGAATATGCTTGGAAAAGAGTTGTTAATCCAGAAACAGCTGCTGAATATGCTTACATAATGTATGATATTAAAAATGCTGAAGACATTAATATGGGGAAAAAAGATGTTGATAAATTAGGGGTTACAGCTTTGAATGATCATACATTGAAAGTTGAATTAACAAAACCAATCCCATATATTAATGAAATGTTCGCCTTTGGAGCATTTATGCCACAAAATGAAAAAGTTGTGAAAAAGAATGGCGAGCAATATGCTACAACTGCAGATAAAACAGTCTTTAATGGTCCGTTTAAAGTTAAAGATTGGAAAGTTGAAGATAAAATTCAGTTAGTTAAAAATGAAAATTATTGGGACAAAGAAAAAGTTCAATTAGATCGTGTAAATTATAAAGTGTTAAAAGATCAGCAAGCAGGTGCATCACTTTATGACACTGGTTCTGTAGATGATACGACCATTACTGCTGACCAAGTAGATAAATATCAAGATAATCCAGGATTAAAAAAACGTTTATTGGCTAGCACGTTCTATATTAAAATGAATCAGGATAACGTACCAGAATTTAAAAATAAAGACTTGAGGTTAGCCATTGCACAATCTATCAATAAAGAGGGATATGTGAATTCAGTAAAAAATAATGGATCAGAAGCGACAGATGGATTTACTGCTAAATTAACGGCAGAAACACCAGATGGTAAAGACTTTGCTGAATCCATAGATTCACCACTGACTTATAATCCTAAAGCGGCCAAACAACATTTTGAAAAAGCAAAAAAAGATTTAGGTATTAAAAATTTAACATTTACGATGAATACTGAAGATACACCAGATGCAAAGGTTTCAGCTGAATATATTAAAGCACAGGTAGAAAGTACCTTGCCAGGTGTTACTTTGAAGATTAAACAATTACCATTTAAACAACGTTTAAATCAAGAGTCTTCTGAAACATTTGAAGCATCGTTATCAGGTTGGGGGCCAGATTATCCAGACCCATTGTCATTCTTAAATATTATGACTACAGGTAATTCGCAAAATAATACTGCATGGAGCAGCAAAAAGTATGACCAACTTATTAAAGATGCAAATGGTAAATTATTGAAAAAACCTGAAGAACGTAACGCAGCAATGAAAGAAGCAGAAGAATTGTTACTCAATGATGCGCCAGTAGCACCTGTTTATCAAAAAGGTGAAGCACACTTAACTAATCCTCAAGTTAAAGGGTTAATTTATCACCAAATCGGCGGCGATACATCGTTAAAAGAAGTGAAAATTGATAAATCAATTGACCGTGAAACAGGTGAAAAAAAATAAAATGAAGTAAAAGGTGAAAAAGAAGCCTGAGTACAATTTATTGAATTAATGAAAAACATCAGTTTCTATATCACGTTATAGAAATTGACGTTTTCCTCATGACAAGAATTTTGGTTCATTTGTTGAACTATTATTATTCTCTAGCAGAGTTGACTTTGTACGTTAATTAATAATGTAGGCATTATTGATATATTCCAAGAAATTGTGGTGTTATTGAAAAATTCGTACACTTAACGATATTGTAATTTGGTTATATCAAGTGGAAAATTTGAGTGGAAATTACAGAAATGTTTCATTTGCAGGTTAATATAAATACCATAAAATTTATAGAAAAAAGGGCTAATCTATTTGATGTAGATTGGCCCTTTTTTGAATGAGATTTATGCAATCTTCACTATGATTTTATAAATTATCTTTTTCGGCCTAAGCCCATTGCTTTTTCCATTTTTTTCAACGTTTTAAATGAAGCTTTTTGAGCTTTATCTCTACCGTTATCTAAAATCGTATCTAATTCATCAGAGTTGAAATAGTATTCATATTTTTCTTGGAACTGAATTAAAAAGTCTTTCACAATTTCAGCTAAATCTGATTTAAATTCACCATAGTTAGAATCTTTATATTGTGTTTGGAGTTCATCAATCGTTTTGTCTGTTAAGCTTGAATAAATTGATAATAAATTTGAAATGCCAGGTTTATTGTCACGGTCAAATTTAATAATGCCATCTGAATCTGTTACTGCACTTTTTATTTTTTTGGCACCCACATTTGGTTCATCTAATAACGAAATATAATTTTTTTGGTTATCGTCACTTTTACTCATTTTCTTCGTTGGATCCTGTAAACTCATAACACGACCACCAACTTTTGGCATGCGTATTTCTGGTTTTACAAGTACATCATTGTAACGTGAATTGAATCGATCTACTAAATTTCTAGTTAATTCAATATGTTGTTTTTGATCGTCTCCAACAGGAACGATATTTGTGTTATAAATGACGATATCTGCTGCCATTAATGGCGGGTATGTAAGTAACCCAGCAGGTATACCTTCAGTTTGTTTTACTGCTTTATCTTTAAATTGTGTCATGCGTTCTAATTCACCAATCGATGAAATAGTTGTTAACATCCAGCTTGCTTGCACGTGCGCCGGCACCTCAGATTGTATAAATAATGTTGATTTTTCTGGGTCAATGCCTGATGCCAAATAAATTGCTGCTAGCTGTCTTGTTTGTTTACGTAGTTTTAATCGGTCTTGTGGAATTGTAATCGCGTGTTGATCCACGATGCAGAAGAAACAATCATAATCATCTTGGACTTCACCAAATTGCTTCAACGCACCAATATAGTTACCAAGCGTTGGAATACCGCTAGGTTGGATACCAGAAAATAAAGTTTCCATTTTTTGATGCCTACCTTTATAATAATTTAATTTGTATACTTTAGTAATAGTATAACAGTATTTCAATCATTTGTAAGTTATGTTAAACTGTATACATATCAATATTTCTAACTAAATTGATTGGGAATTAAGCTTATTTGAAATTTTTTAAAAAAATTAGAGAATTCTCATTTAATTTTAATGTTGATAGGGTATACTTTAATTGTAAGGTTAAGAGAGATAAAAATTACTTTAAAAATTCTTAATCATATAAAATTGAAATCTAATGAATTTATATTCATGAAAAATAGGAGAGTGAGATGTATGGTAACATTATTTACTTCACCAAGTTGCACATCTTGCCGTAAAGCGAAAGCATGGTTACAAGAACATGACATTCCGTATACGGAGCGTAACATTTTTTCAGAACACTTAACAATTGATGAAATCAAACAAATTTTAAAAATGACTGAAGATGGAACAGACGAAATCATATCTACTCGTTCTAAAACTTATCAAAAATTAAATGTAGATATTGATGCTTTACCACTTCAAGACTTATATTCAATTATCCAAGATAACCCAGGTTTATTAAGACGTCCAATTATCTTAGATGATAAACGTTTACAAGTTGGTTATAATGAAGACGAAATTAGACGTTTTTTACCTAGAAAAGTACGTACGTTCCAATTGCAAGAAGCGCAACGTATGGTTGATTAATGTATAGATAGAGCGATTGAGCCATAAAGTAACGTTATTGTGATGTTGCTTTGTGGTTTTGTTGTATTTACCGTAACAGATAAATATATACTTACGTCAAACAAATCGGTTATTCAATTGTGAATGATTATTGACTGAATTCAAACAGCACTCTAGAGAAAGTGCTGTTTTTTGGCCTTTTATAAGGGTATATGTTATTATAAGAGACCAAATAGAAAATAGTAAAAATTAATCAAACAAATTAATTGTAATTCTTACTACGTTCTAATACAATAATGATTACTATTCATCGACTGTAAGGAGTGAGATGATATGAGAATAGAGCGAGTTGACGACACTACCGTTAAACTATTTATAACATATAGTGATATAGAAGCAAGAGGCTTTAAACGTGAAGATTTATGGACTAATCGCAAACGTGGAGAAGAATTCTTTTGGAACATGATGGAAGAAATCAATGAAGAAGAAGATTTTGTTGTTGAAGGTCCTTTATGGATTCAAGTACATGCTTTTGAAAAAGGTGTGGAAGTAACGATTTCTAAATCTAAAAACGAAGATCTTATCAATATGTCTGATGAAGACAATGATCAATTAGATCATCAAGTTAATGATTTATTATCACAAACATTTGAGCAAGATGATAGTTTAGAGGATTTATTTGAACAACGTCAACAACAAAAAGAAACGCAACAAGATCAAGAACGCAACAAACGTAAACCACAGAATACGCGTACTGTTATAGTTAGATTTAATGACTTAGAAGAAGTAATTGATTATGCTTACCATAATAATCAAAGTGCAGATGAGTTTGAAGATTTATTATATAGTCTTAATAATGTATATTACTACGCTGTTCACTTTGATGAAACAGTTGGACAAGAAACAATTAACGATAGTTACAGTCAATTACTTGAGTTCGCATATCCTACTGATAAATCAGAAGTATATTTAAACGATTACGCAAAAATTATTATGAGTCATAACGTCGCTTCACAAGTACGTCGTTATTTTCCTGATACAACTGAATAATGATGATTAAAAACTAATATAAATTATTATCAATACTGATTATGATTTGATTAGTAATATTATTTAGATACTGAGCCATAAGTTAATTGTTAACTTATGGCTTTTTGTATTAATAATTTTTTCTTAAATAAAGGTATAGTAATTTGATGACTTTCTGCGTGTAATTATATGAGGTGACGAAATGTTATACGCAAACAATGATCAAAACCAGGCCGTGTGGGCAAAAAATGCAATAAAAAGTGAAAACTATCGTTGCCCATTTTGTAAAGGAAAAGTGTTATTAAAAAAGGGGGCATACTATACACCTCATTTTGCACATGTTCGTAATGATCGTTTATATTGCCATAAAAATGAATCGCAAGCACATTCTGATTTGAAATACCGCATTGCTCAACAGCTAAAAGATTTAAATCATAAAGTTAGCATTGAACCATATGTACCACAAAGTTACCAATATCCTGATTTAATTATAGATGATGAAATTGTATTCGAAATACAATTTTCAAAAGTAACGTTAGCGTGTATTTCAAGACGCAGTAAAGCTTTACAAAATGCCGGTTATAAAGTTTATTGGATAATAAAAGATGTAAAATATAATAAAAATAATAGCGTTGTATACTTATCAAAATACGAAAGAAATTTCATTAATATTTATAATAGATTGTTATTATCATGGGATACAACACATGAAATGCTTTTTGGTTATAAAGTGATTAATTTTATTGGTGGACAACAATTTATTGCGAAAAGGTATGATATACCATTAAAGCATTTAGTTAATCAAATTCAGTTAAAGGATGTTTATCATGCTGCAACACAAACATTAAAACTATCAAATCGTGCTATAAAACATTATTTAAGTCTATGTCGTAAGACGCATTCAGTTTTAGAGCCAAGTTTAAGTGTGATGTATAATTTAAAGCTAACTGATGAATGGGTAGGTAAATATCTAGGGATCATTTATCCAGAACAAATGTATATTAAGTCGCATCCTGTGTATTGGCAATTACAACTTATATATATGTGGCAAATGAACACATTTAATATGACACATTTTAAACAACTGCTAGAATTAAACCAATTTTATAATAATGAAATAGATAAAACACAAATAAGTTATAGCATTGTTCAAAAATTCAAACAATTCTATTATAATCATGGGTGTTATAGCGTGCAAAAATGACTATGACGTGAGAAAATTATACTAATAGACTTTATAGGAGGTTTACTAGATATTATGACACAACAATTAACAAGAGAAGAGCAAGAACGTCAATATCCAGAATATACTTGGGATTTATCTACCATCTTTGAATCTGATAATGCTTTTGAGGATGCATTTAAAGATGTTGAAAATAATATAGGTAAAGAACAACAATATGTCGGTCATTTAGCTGATAGCTCATCGACTCTATTTAATGCATTAGCATTAGAAGATGAATTAGGTTCCAAGTTGGAAAAAGTATATGTGTATGCCCATTTAAAACAAGATCAAGATACGGCGAATGATAAATACACAGGTTATGAATCTAGAGCGCATCAATTAATTATAAAATTTAGCTCAGCATGGAGTTTTTTAGTACCTGAAATTCTACAAATAGATGAAGCAACGATTCAAAGTTTTATTGATGAAAATGATGATTTGAAACGTTATAAATTTGATTTAAAATTAATTAATGAAAAGAGACCGCATGTATTAAGTGCTGATAAAGAAAGATTATTGACAGAGGCGCAAGATGCATTGTCTACACCTGACAACGTGTATGGCATGTTTAGCAATGCAGACTTAGAATTTGAAGATGCAATAGATAGTGAAGGTCAACGACACGCTTTAACACAAGGGACATTCATAAAATGTCTGGAATCAGATGATCGCGTATTACGACAATCTGCATATGAAAATTTATATAAGGCATATGGTGCTTATAACAATACACTAAGCGCGACACTAGCTGGAGAAGTTAAGAAAAACGTCTTTAATGCTAGAACACATAATTATAAAACGGCAAGAGAAGCTGCTTTGAGTAATAATCACATTCCAGAAGCTGTTTATGATAATTTAGTGAAAACAGTTCATAAATACTTACCTTTACTGCATCGTTATACTAAATTACGCAAAGAACTATTAGACTTAGATGATATGAAAATGTATGATATATATACACCACTTGTCAAAGACATTAAGTTTGAAATGCCTTATGAAGAGGCTAAAGATTGGATGTTGAAAGCATTACAACCAATGGGTGAAGAATATATGAAAGTTGTGGAAGAAGGTTTAAATCATCGATGGGTAGATGTCTTTGAAAATAAAGGTAAACGTTCTGGAGGATACTCATCAGGTGCTCACTTAACGAATCCATTTATATTACTGAATTGGTCAAATACAGTTTCTGATTTATATACCTTAGTACATGAATTTGGTCATTCAGCACATAGCTACTTTAGTCGTCAAAATCAACCATCTAATTTAAGTGATTACACTATATTCGTTGCAGAAGTCGCATCAACTTGTAATGAAGCATTATTAAGTGACTATATGGATAAACATTTAGATGACAAACGCAGATTACTACTATTAAACCAAGAACTTGAACGTTTCCGTGCAACGTTATTTAGACAAACAATGTTCGCAGAGTTTGAACATAAAATCCATCAAATAGAAGAAGCTGGAGAACCATTAACTGCTAACCGTATGAATGAAGAATATGCAGATCTCAATAGAAAATATTTTGGAGATGCTGTTGAAACAGATGAAAATATTAGTAAAGAATGGTCTAGAATACCACACTTTTATATGAATTATTATGTGTATCAATATGCAACCGGATACAGTGCAGCTCAAAGTTTAAGTCATCAAATTTTAACAGAAGGTAAACCGGCTGTTGAGCGATATATTAATGAATTCTTGAAAAAAGGTAGTTCAAATTATCCTATTGAAATCTTGAAAAATGCTGGTGTAGATATGACAACACCTGAACCAATTGAACAAGCTTGCCAAGTATTCGAACAAAAATTAGACGCTTTTGAAAAGTTAATGAAAGCTTAGTATGAATGTATTCGTTTACAATATGACAAGTTTGTGACAAAGGGTATTTATTTAATTTTAATGGTTGAAAGGTATATAACAGCGTGTTATATTATATACATGAAATTAATCACATAACAAACATACCCCTTTGTTTGAAGTGAAAAATTTCTCCCATCCCCTTTGTTTAGCGCCGTGTAATCAGACACGGCGTTTTTTTATATCCATTTTTAAATAACTAAGAGATGTATAAGAAATTGAATAACTATTCAGATATTTCAACATATAATTTGCATTGAATTTTATATAAAGTACTAATGTATATTGAAAATAATGTTTAGCAATTAGCAAATAAGAAAAAGTTGTAGAGATTCATTTTACAAAAAGCAATTGAAATATAATAACTAGAGGCAATAAAAAGCGCCAACTTCTTTAGTAATAATATAGAAGTTGGCATTTTCTTTGTTTTTATGAAATTTTGTATTATATGACGATTTGAAAATGCTTTGGGTACTAAATTTATATAAGTGCAACTTTGTTTCATCTTCCCGTAGTTAGTTAAGTGCGGAATAGGTGTTTTTTTGAGTTAAAATACATCATTTATCGAAAATTTGTAACGTGTCGATCGATGAGAATTTGAGCTAAGTGTGAGGTTATAGACTTAATTCATATTCTGTGTAAGTCAGTATAATCCCAATCGATAACTTGTAAAAAAGGACTAATTCATTTTGTTATGGATTAGTCCTTTGTCCAATGCTTCTTGGAAGTGAAAAGTAACTTTTTTCACAGCTTCTTTGATTGTTTGTTTCATTGATTTGAGACAAAATAGTCTCTGAATTAGTAATATTTTCAGTGTGATATTGGCAGTGATTTGGGCCGACTCCTGCGGGAAGCGCACTAGCCGAAGACTACAGGCTAAGGCAGTGCCAGCGGAAAGCGTGTACAAAAAAACTGCCAACAAAGTCGGAGACTTTGTCGACAGTCCTTTTTAACAATAAAATACATGCCACAGTATCTGTTTCAAATAAAATGAAACTTATAATTTTGAAAATAAAGCATATATTGTTGTGAATACTAGCAACATTTCAAACTTTTGACTTCCAAAATTTACCTTCTGGTGAGCTAAGTTTTTCTATTTTTTGCTGTAATGCTAATTTTTTCAGTTCTTTATTCAATAATTTTTCAGGCCATTCATAAATAGTCAGCAACTCTTCTTTGGTTACTAATTGTTGTTGATAAATGTAAGTTTCTAAACTTGGTGGAAGTTCTTTTTCAATTGGTGAACCAATAAGTTCATTTATGATATACGTATATATATGATAAGGGTATAAACCTTCAACTTTTAAACCTTCTTCATGTATATCTTCGTTAAAGAATACAAGGGAAGGTGCCTCTTCAATTTCCATTTCTCGAGCTATATGCAGGTCAACTTGTAAACTTTCTTTTAATGAACTCTTATGTAAGTCTTCTTTAAAGACTTCATAATCAAGTCCAGCATTACTAATACAATTATTGACCATCTCTTCAGTTATAATATCTCGTTTTGGTATTATTTCATTTTGTACAAGATGTATAAAGCGCTCAGCCCGTAATCGACCTTGGAGTTCAGCAGCTTTATAAGCAAGTGCGATATTATCTAAATTAGATGTACTTTGAGCTTGGCATTTTGTTAATACTCGTAAGGAAGGATTTAAAATATGTCTAATACTGATATATTGTTTATACTCAAGTCGTAATTTTGAAAGTATAGCAGACAATTTAAAGCACTCTTTACTGAATGGATCGAAAAAGGAATAAAT
Organism: Staphylococcus sp. GDY8P45P; assembly: GCF_017892745.1. Classification (NCBI taxonomy): domain Bacteria; kingdom Bacillati; phylum Bacillota; class Bacilli; order Caryophanales; family Staphylococcaceae; genus Staphylococcus; species Staphylococcus sp. GDY8P45P. The sequence continues at coordinate 75,922 of NZ_JAESLS010000005.1, forward strand.
TTCAATCTTACTCAAAGGTGAAAGATTTGCATCTTCACGACTATTAGCATTTATTAATTTTAATTCTTCAGCCATGTTTTTTCACCTACAATTAATTTTCGGAATTAACCATGTGATTCGCTGTTAAACGTAATCGTTCATATAAATAATCCCCGACGCCTGCAGGAAAATCTGCTTGTTGAATAGCTTTATACATATTTTCAAGCCATGCGTCACGTTCGTGCGTTGTTATTACAAATTCTAAATGTCTTTTTTTTAACATAGGATGACCATGTTCTTCTGTATACAGTTGAGGACCGCCTAAAAATTGTGTTAAGAACTGTTTTTGTTTTCTGCTTGTTTCTTCAAAATCTCCAGGAAACAAATGATTGATTCTATCATCACGTTGTACCATATAATAAAAATGGTCAATCATTTTAAATAAGGCGTCTTGTCCGATAACCTCGTAAGGTGTTTGTGTCATAGTATCACCATATCCTATTAATATAATACTAATATAACATGAATTTTTACATTTGGAAGTAATTCGACTTCTTAATATTGTGCGCAATTAACTATTGCTTAATTTATGTTTGCGATTGAAAAATCTTTGGACTTTATTGTTTGGAATTTCATGATTGATATTGAATTGATGAAGGATTGATTTAAATTGAATTAATCCTTCATCATAATCATTTACTTCATATTCAAGTTCGAAGTCTTCAAAATCCAGATATTGATTTTTATCCAAGACAAGTAAATTACCATGAATTTCTTTTTCTAAACGTTCGGTAGTCAAAGCTCCTAATACGGTTAATGCATCAATATCTACATCCATTTTTAAGAGTTGGTTTAAAATATCTTGGGGCAGGTCCTGACTTTTGATGTGTTTGTTTAGTTTTGGTTCAACCTTTGTGTCGAAATTATACTCCATCAAGCCAATTTCAGCCGGTACTTTTAATGTCATTTCGTAAGTATCATCTTTAATACGAATTCTCAAAGCTGAGTGATGTGATTTTAAATCGAAATTTCGTGTATCGATGTAATAATTGGTCTGACTAAATGGTTTTGTATCTAAAAAATAAGTGTTGTATATTGCTTGGTAATTGTCTTTAGACAATAACTGTTTAAATTCAATTTCATTATTAGTTGCCACGCGTTACACTCCTTAAATACTTATGATAATTCATTTTAAAGTACTTGTGAGTTAATTTAAATTAGATTGCATTATACGCTAAAAATTATTATATTTACGTTAAGCCAATTGATGACATGATAATAGTCATGTAACGTGTTATGTACGTCATAATTATGTTAAAATGATGAAGAATAAGGAGGAACAAGCATGCGTATTTATGTGAATGAAATTAAAGTAACAGAAGATAGTTTAAAGTGTTATACAGAACAATCTACAGAAGGCTTACAAGAAGCAGGACAAATGCTTGTTGATAGTGATAATTATAGTTTTGCATATATCTTAGATGATGGCCAGTCATATTCATATTTGATTTTTGTTCAAGAAACCTGGTCTATGTTACATGAGAATAAAAATAAGAAGATTATCATTAATGATCAATTAGAACTAAAACAATTCGACAGAGAGTTTAATTATATATTAGAAAATATTCAAGGTAATTCAAACTATGGTAAGGAGTTTGTTTCTGTTGTGGAAGATACTTTCGAATTAGAGTGAAGCGGAGTGAAGCACAATGAATCAATGGGATCAGTTTTTATCTCCATATAGACAAGCAGTTGATGAATTAAAAGTTAAATTAAAAGGGCTTAGAAAACAGTATGACGTAGAAGATAATGCTTCACCAATTGAATTTGTGACGGGTCGTGTTAAACCTATGACTAGCATTATTGATAAAGCGAATAAAAGACAAATCTCATTTGATCGATTACACGAAGAAATGTACGATATCGCAGGTTTGAGATTAATGTGTCAATTCGTAGATGATATCGATATTGTGGTAAATCTCTTGAGACAACGTCAAGATTTTAAAGTAGTAGAAGAACGCGATTATATCAACAATACAAAACAAAGTGGATATCGTTCATATCATGTTATTATCGAATATCCAATTGAAACACTTGAGGGTGAAAAATCAATTTTAGCTGAAATCCAAATCCGTACATTAGCGATGAATTTTTGGGCAACAATCGAACATACATTACGTTATAAATACGACGGAGATTATCCGCCAGAAATCCAGCACCGACTAGAACGTGCGGCTGAAGCAGCGTTTTTACTTGATGAAGAAATGTCGGAAATTAAAGAAGAAATACAAGAAGCTCAAAAATACTATTCCAAAAAACGTGCTAAAAAGCATGATAATGACTAGGAGGTGTAATCATGCGCTATACAATTTTATCTAAAGGTGATTCAAAGTCTAACGCTTTAAAGCATAAGATGATTAATCACATGAAAGATTTTGAAATGGTTGAAGATACGGAAAATCCTGAAATAGTCATATCAGTTGGTGGAGATGGTACATTATTACAGGCTTTCCATCAGTATAGCCATATGTTATCACGGTGTGCATTTGTAGGGATACATACAGGACATTTAGGGTTCTATGCAGATTGGTTGCCACATGAAGTGGAGAAATTAATTATTGAAATTAATAATTCAGAATTCCAAGTTATAGAATATCCTCTATTAGAAATCATTGTTCGTTATAACGATAATGGATATGAGACGAGATACTTGGCATTAAATGAAGCGACAATGAAAACTGAAAATGGCTCTACACTTGTTGTGGATGTGAATATAAGAGGGAACCAATTCGAACGTTTTAGAGGAGATGGACTGTGTGTATCAACACCATCAGGTTCCACTGCTTATAATAAGGCATTAGGTGGCGCATTGATACATCCTTCTTTGGAAGCAATGCAAATTGCAGAAATCGCTTCTATTAATAATAGAGTGTTCAGAACGGTTGGTTCACCATTAGTATTACCCAAACATCACACATGTCTGATTACACCAGTGAATCAAGATAAGATTTTAACGACCATAGACCATGTTAGTATAAAACATAAAAATGTTAATGCAATTCAATTTAGAGTGGCAAATGAAAAAATTAGATTTGCTAGATTTAGACCGTTTCCATTTTGGAAAAGGGTACATGATTCCTTTATTTCAAGCGGAGACGACGAATAATGCAATTTACGTATACAATTAGAGGCCCTCAAATGCTAAGAACCTTTTTACAGGAACAAGGGTATTCTAAGAATACAATTAGCGCCATTAAGCATAATGGCGCTTTAATTGTTAATGGACAAACAGAAACTGTGCGTAAACAATTACAGAAAGACGATATAGTAGAGGTACATTTAGCTCAAGAAACAGCAAGCCACAACTTGGTCCCGTTTGAGAAAACTTTAAATATTTTATATGAAGATGAATACTTATTAATTATTTCCAAAGAACCTTATCAAAATTGTGCACCATCAAGGGAACACAAACATTTTAGTTTAGCTGAACAAATTCTTGGTTATTTTAAACAATCACGACAAAACATAGTCCCACATATTGTCACTAGGATTGATCGAAACACTTCAGGTATTGTTGTGGTTGCAAAACATGGTTTTCTACATCATCTTATGTCAAACATACACATTGATAAAACGTATTTATGTGTATGCTTTGGTGAAATGGAAGCACAAGGAATTATAGATGCACCTATTGCTAGGGATCCTTCTAGTATTATTACAAGACAAGTCAATTCACATGGCAAACAAGCAATAACTAAATATAGGCGTTTAGACCATGTCAGTAATTACAGTTTATGTGAAATTGCTTTATTAACAGGTCGGACACATCAAATCCGCGTTCATTTTCAATATATAGGACATCCTATTGTGGGTGATGATTTATATGGAGGCGGACACTCGAGCTATAAACATCAGTTATTACGATGTTTTAAAATATCTTTTATGCATCCAATCTATGATAAAAAAATTGAAATACAGGATAGATATGATGCAATAGAAAATATATTTAATATGATATAATTTGAGTAACTATGGAGGTGGGACTTTTGGCAAATGAAAAAGATCAAATCGTTTTAGAAGATGAGCAAGTATATGATCAAGAAATGTTAGATAAACTACTTCATGAAAATCATATAGGTGAATTTAGAGAAGAATTCTTAGCGATGCACACATACGAACAAAGTGAATACTTTGAAGACAGCGATGAAGATATTAGACAAAAAATGTTTGAAGTATTGTCCCCTGAAGAAGTAGCGGATTTCTTCGAACAATTAGAAATTGATGAAGAAGAGTATGAAGCGCTATTCGATACCATGGATGCTACATATGCTAGCAAAGTGTTAGAAAATATGTCATACGATAATGCAGTTGACATTATGAATCAATTATCTAAGCAGAAAATTGTTAGCTTGCTGACACTAATGAACCGTGAAGATGCAAAAGAAATTAAAGCATTACTACATTACGAAGAAGATACCGCCGGTGGTATCATGACGACGGAATATATTTCTTTAAAATCAACAATGCCTGTAAAAGAAGCATTAATGCAAGTTAAAGAACAAGCGCCAGATGCTGAGACAATTTATGTCATATTTGCTGTGAATGAGCATAAACAATTAGCCGGGGTTTTATCACTAAGAGATTTAATCGTAGCAGAAAATGATGCTTATATAGAAGACATAATGAGCGAACGTGTGATCAGTGCTAACGCTGCTGATGACCAAGAAGACGTAGCGCAAAAAATGCGTGATTATGATTTTATCGCTATGCCAGTTGTCGATTATCAAGACCATTTATTAGGTATTATAACAATCGATGATATCTTAGATGTTATGGATGAAGAAGCGAGCGAGGACTACTCTCGTTTAGCCGGGGTATCTGATGTTGATGCAACAAATGATTCTGTCATTAAAACTGCTAAGAAACGTTTGCCATGGCTAATTATTTTAACGTTTTTAGGAATGATTACAGCGACGATACTTGGATCATTTGAGGATACATTAGCACAAGTATCGTTGCTGGCAGCATTTATTCCAATTATCAGTGGTATGTCTGGTAACTCTGGCACACAATCACTTGCCGTATCAGTACGTAATATTTCAACTGGTGAAATTGATGAACAAAGTAATTTCAAAGTCGCATTGAGAGAAGCGGGCAGTGGCTTTTTAAGTGGATTGATTTGTGCTATATTGTTATTTATTATTATACTGGTGCTTTATGGTCAACCAATTTTAGCTACGATCGTAGCGAGCAGTTTAACGATTGCTATGACAGTAGGTACGTTAGTGGGATCAATGATTCCATTAGTTATGAATAAATTAAATATTGACCCTGCAGTTGCAAGTGGTCCATTTATAACTACGATCAATGATATTGTGAGTATGTTGATTTACTTTGGATTAGCAACTTCATTCATGTCTTACTTATTATAGGGGGTTACATGGAATTTTTATCACTTGTTGTCGTTGTAATGGCAGCATTCCTTACACCGATACTAATCAATAGATTACGAATTACATTCTTACCTGTTGTTGTAGCAGAAATACTAATGGGTATTCTCATAGGACACTCTTTTTTAAACATAGTAGAGCGTGATGCTATGTTAAATATTTTGTCTACATTAGGTTTTATCTTCTTAATGTTTTTAAGTGGTTTAGAAATTGATTTTAAAGCATTTAAAAAAGATAAAGGATCGTCTGGAGATAAGGATAAAAGTAAAGAACCAGGCCACCTGCAATTAGCACTTACTGTATTTTTATTTATTATGATAATTTCAATTGTATTTGCTTATGCATTTAAGTGGTTTGGCTTAATTGATGATGTCTTATTAATGATTATTATCATTTCTACGATTTCATTAGGTGTTGTTGTACCGACACTAAAAGAAATGAATATTATGCGTACTACAATCGGACAATTCATATTATTAGTAGCAGTATTAGCTGACTTAGTGACAATGATATTGTTAACTGCATATGGCACACTACATGCTTCTGGTGGTGCATCACTATGGTTAATAGGCAGTTTAGTAGTATTTGCGCTTGTTTTTTATTTCTTAGGTGGCATATTTAAGAAAGCACAATTTTTACAGAAATTGATGGATGGTACAACACAGATAGGTATACGTGCTGTATTTGCATTAATCATTATGCTGGTTGCCTTAGCAGAAGGCGTTGGTGCAGAAAATATTCTAGGCGCTTTCCTAGCAGGTGTGATTGTTTCTTTATTAGGCCCAGATGAGGATATGGTGGAGAAATTAGATTCTTTTGGTTATGGTTTCTTTATACCAATATTCTTTATCATGGTTGGTGTAGATTTAAATATACCGATGTTAATAAAAGAACCTTCGTTACTACTTATTATTCCATTTTTAATACTCGCATTTGTAGTATCTAAATTAATACCAGTGTTTTACGTACGTCGATGGTTTGATATGAAAACGACAATATCTTCAGCATTCCTGTTAACATCTACTTTATCATTGGTCATTGCTTCTGCAAAAATTGCTGAAAAACTTGGAACAATATCATCGGAAATATCAGGTATTTTAATTTTAAGTGCAGTTATCACATGTGTCTTTGTACCTATCATATTTAAAAAAATGTTCCCAATGCCAGATGAGGCTACAAGACAAATTGAAGTGAGTTTAATAGGAAAAAATCAATTAACCATTCCTATTGCTCAGAATTTAACATCACAACTTTACCAAGTTTCACTTTATTATAGAAATGATTTAAGTGATAAACGTAAATTATCAGATGCGATTTCGATGATTGAAATTGCAGATTACGAAGAACCGTTATTAGATCGTCTAGGTTTATTTGAAAGAGATATCGTTGTTTGTTCTACAAATGATGATGATATTAATAGAAAAGTGGCGCTAATGGCTAAAAGACATGGTGTTAATCGAGTTATTTGTAGATTAGAGGCGAGTACGGGTGATGAAGGTCTACAAAGTGAAGGCATTGAAGTATTTAGTGGTTTTATGAGTAATAAAATACTCTTGAAAGGTTTAATAGAAACGCCCAATATGCTAAATCTTTTAAGTAATGTGGAAACATCGTTGTATGAAATTGCAATGTTAAATCATAAATATGATCAAATTCAATTACGTAATTTCCCGTTTGACGGTGATATTATATTTGTGAGAATCATTCGAAATAATGAATCAATCGTACCTCATGGTGATACACAATTACGCTATAAAGACCGTGTTATTGTAACGGGTTCTAAAGAATATGTTGATGAATTAAAACGTGAATTAGAGTTTTATTATTAACATCCATGTCTGGGATATGATTTATGTCTCAGACTGATGTAGAAATAGGCAGTAAATGAATTTCTGAAAGCTATTTTGAGTTGTTAATATTTATTTAATGAGTGAAGTATTGGTAAGCATTTTAACTTTGTAACCTATAAAAAATGATAAATTCGTATATAGAATGTAATATGAATTGTTTAAACAATGAAACCAATGTTAAAATAAAGTTTGTTAGAATTGGCATCGAGCAAAGTGATAGGAATACGATTATAACTTCTCGAACCAGTTTAAAATGAAAATTTAAAAAAGGAGTTATTTTCATGTTAAATTTAGAAAATAAAACATTCGTCATTATGGGTATTGCTAATAAACGTAGTATCGGTTTTGGTGTGGCTAAAGTATTAGACAAATTAGGTGCAAATTTAGTTTTTACATATCGTAAAGATCGTAGTAAAAAAGAAATGGAAAAACTTGTAGAACAATTAGATCAACAAACAATTAGAATGTATCAAATAGATGTACAAAAAGACGAAGATGTTATCAATGGTTTCGCAAAAATTGGAGAAGAAGTAGGTAACATTGACGGTGTTTATCATTCGATTGCTTTTGCTAATATGGAAGATTTAAGAGGCCGTTTTTCAGATACATCTCGTGATGGTTTCTTATTGGCACAAGATATTAGTTCATATTCATTGACAATTGTTGCTAGAGAAGCAAAAAAAATTATGCCTGAAGGTGGTAGTATCGTTGCTACAACTTATTTAGGTGGCGAATATGCTGTACAAAACTACAATGTAATGGGCGTAGCTAAAGCTAGTTTAGAAGCAAATGTACGTTATTTAGCATTAGATTTAGGTGAAGATAATATCCGTGTCAATGCGATTTCAGCTGGTCCAATTCGTACACTAAGCGCTAAAGGTGTTGGTGGTTTTAACACAATCATGAAAGAAATTGAAGAACGTGCGCCATTAAAACGTAATGTAGACCAAGAAGAAGTAGGTAAAACTGCAGCGTACTTATTAAGTGATTTATCAAGTGGTGTTACAGGCGAAAATATCCATGTAGATAGTGGTTATCACATCGTTAAATAATTTATGACTTAAAACATAATTGAAGATTTATATATTAAAAAAGACTATTCGTTTCAACGACAGAAACGAATAGTCTTTTTGTTTTATAACGTTATTTTATTCCTTGACATCACTATTTGCTTTAGCAATGATATCTTGTCTATATCGAAAGACATTTCTGACAACTGTTTTAATTACAGCATATAATGGAACGGCTATTAAGATTAAACCGAAACCACCAAGGTTACCTGCAGCTAATATCACTACTATAATTGTTAAAGGATGAATATTAAGTGATTTACCCATTACGTTCGGTGTGATTACATTGCCTTCCAATTGTTGTGCAATCAGCGTGATAATACATACCCATATAAATGTTGAAGGGCTTTGAATAATCGCAATGACTGCAGCAGGTGCAAATGCCATCCAAGGACCTAAGAACGGTATCATATTTGCAACACAAGCAAACATAACGAGCAATAGTGTGTAGTTAAGCCCTACAATTGAATAACCAATGTATAAGATTATTCCAAGAATGATACTTACTGTTACTTGGCCTTGAATATAAGATTTAACAGTTTCATTTAAATCTTTTAATAATTCTACAGTAAAAACTTTTCTATCTCCTTTAAACAATCTTGCAATGAAAGGGATGAAACGCTCATGATCTTTTAACATATAGATTAAAAAGAACGGAACCATTATCAATAAGAAAAGCGTTGAAATAAATGATGTTAAGTATCCTAAAGAGTTAGATAGAATATCAGCAGTACTGTCGCTAATAGATTGTACCATCTTATTAATTCTATCAGTTACATCATTCGGCAATCTTTCCATTTGATCTAGTGCAAAATTGATGATGTTCTGCACTTCATGTTGTAATGCAGGTATTTGATGTACTAAGTTTTCAATTTGTTCTGCAATTAACGGAGCTAACACACCAATAACAATACTAATAATAATAATTAAGCCTATAAAGATTATAGTAATGCTGCCCCAACGTGGCACATGATTTTTTTCAAGTATTTTTTGAAAAGGTAAACAAATATAAAATAAAAAGCCACTTAATAATAATGGCAACAATACTGATTGAAGGATAATAATAAATGGTGTGAAAATACTATGTACTTCCATAATCAGTTTGATTAGTAAAAACAGGATTAATAAAGCGATACCTGTTCTAAACCATACTTTGTTAAGCATAGAACGGTTCCTCCTATAAAACTTTTTTTTAATTTATAATTCAGTATATCTTAAAAAAAGATAGAACAAAAGATAAACTTGTGAAACTTTGTACTTAATGTGCATGTGAAGGTTGATTGAAATTTCAGAATGATAACAAAGGGAAAACAGTAATGCGTAGTGCATTATAAGATAATATAAATATTAAATACATTAATGTTATTTATGCAAAAAATTCATAACGAAATATATATTTTGTGAAAATAATAACTTATATAATGCGTTGCGCGGAACATAACATATGTGTATAATATTAAAAAATATCATTTTCTTTAATGGTATAACAAGGGGGATACGTTATGATAGAAGGTTTTTTAACTTGGCTCTATGACATAGTATGGAGCAAACCATTAGTTTATGGTTTGTTAATCACTGGTATATTATTTTCACTATTTATGAAATTTTTCCAAGTAAGACACTTTAAAGAAATGATTCGACTTATGTTTCAAGGGGAAAAGTCACCAACAGGTATTTCAAGTTTTCAAGCAATCGCATTATCGTTAGCAGGTCGTGTAGGTACTGGTAATATTGTAGGGGTATCAACAGCGATATTTATTGGTGGACCGGGAGCCGTATTTTGGATGTGGGCAACAGCATTTTTAGGAGCGAGTAGTGCATTTATAGAATCGACATTAGGTCAGATATATAAACGTGAAGAAAAGGGACAATATAGAGGTGGACCAGCATTTTATATTGAATATGGTATAAAGGGGAAACTGGGTAAAATATATGGCTTGATCTTTGCAATCGTCACTGTGATTTCAGTCGGATTGTTATTACCAGGTGTTCAATCAAATGCTATATCTAGTTCTATGAAAAATGCATTTCAATTAAATCCATGGATTGTAGCCATATTTTTAGCAATTATTATCGGCTTAATCATTTTTGGGGGAATAAAATGGATTGCTAATGCAGCGACTGCAGTTGTACCATTTATGGCAGTATTATATATTTTAATGGCGGTCATTATTATCATACTCAATATTGAAGCGGTTCCTTCTTTATTTGCATTAATTTTCAAATCCGCATTTGGTATGGAAGCTGCTTTTGGTGGGATAGTAGGTGCAATGATTGAAATAGGTGTCAAAAGAGGTCTTTATTCAAATGAGGCTGGACAAGGTACAGGACCACATGCAGCTGCGGCAGCAGAGGTATCACACCCAGCAAAACAAGGTTTAGTGCAAGCGTTTTCAGTTTACGTTGATACTTTGTTTGTTTGTACTGCAACAGCATTAATCATCTTGCTTTCTGGTACATATAATGTAACGGATGGCGGTAACACACCAAGTGATAAAGCAAGTTTAATTAAAGATAATGGTATCTTTGTTGAAATGTCAAATGGAGATAAAGATTATTCTGGAACCGCAATGTACGCACAAGCAGGTATAGACAAAGCATTACAAGGTGGAAGTTATCATTTTGATCCATCGTTCTCTGGATTTGGATCTTATTTTATAGCAATTGCTTTGTTTTTCTTTGCCTTTACTACTATATTGGCTTATTACTATATTGCAGAAACCAATATTGCATACTTAACAAGAAACGCAAATTATAGGACTTCCTTTATATTTATCAATATAACGCGAATTGTATTAATTCTTGCAACCGTTTATGGCGCAGTGAAAACAGCAGATATTGCATGGCTAATGGGAGATTTAGGTGTAGGTATGATGGCCTGGCTTAATATCATTGCAATTTGGCTATTACACAAACCAGCTATAAGCGCATTGAAAGATTATGAATTGCAGAAAAAACGTTTAGGATCGGGTAAAAAAGCTATTTATAAACCAGACCCTGAAAAAGTACCTAATGCTGTATTTTGGCTGGAAGATTATCCTGAACGTCTAAAAAAAGAGGATATTAACGACTAAAAATAATATGTCACTTAGACAAATAAAAAGCGAGTTATTTTAAAATATTGCGTCTCTTGATACAATGTCATTAAGACTACGAGGGGGCGCATTATTTTATGGACAATTTTCAAGCAGGGCGAATTAATAAGATTAATTTTTCTAGTGACATATTAGATAGAGATATTACACTATCTATTTATTTACCTAAAGATTTTACAGAACTATTTAAATACAAAGTCGTCTTTTGTTTTGATGGTTTAGACTTTTTTAGCTTTGGCAGAATACACAGAACATATGAAAAATTATGGGAAGCAAATGAAGTAGAAAGAGCAATATTTGTAGGTTTTCATTATGAAGATGTTGAAAAAAGAAGAGCAGAATTTCATCCCCAAGGAGCAAAAACAGCTTTAACTGTAAAATGTATGGCGAATGAAATTTTACCGTTTATAGATGCTCAATTCCCAACGTATAAAGTAGGCAATGGCAGAGTTATTTTAGGTGACAGCTTAGCTGGAAGTGCAGCTTTGATTACTGCATTATCTTATCCGAGAATTTTTAGCCAAGTGGGACTATTGAGTCCTCAACATGATGAAGTGATACAAACATTAATCGAACGATGTCAATTTCAAGAACAATTGACAATATGGCATACTGTTGGATTAGAAGAAAAAAACTTTGCTTTACCAACGACAGGTAAGCAAGCGGATTTTTTAACACCTAATCGCCAGCTTAAATCGATTATCGAACATAGTGATATAACTTATCATTATGCAGAGTTTGATGGTGGTCATAGATGGAAATCTTGGAAACATTTATTAGAAGATTTATTAAAATATTTTTTATCAGATAATATTTCTTTTTAATTATCTGTAGGAAATTTAGTTAAAAGTAACGAATTTTTGTGAAATTTGATATAATGTAGTTATGTTAAACAAAGGAGGAATTTAAATGATTTTAGGATTAGCATTAATTCCGTCAAAAGCGTTTCAAGATGAAGTAAATGCATACCGTAAACGTTATGATGCTCACTATGCAACGATAATGCCACACATTACGATTAAAGAGCATTTTAAAATAAACGAAGGTGATCTTGACGCTGTCAAAGAGACAATCAAATCAAGAATCGAGGGGATACCACCTATTGAAGTACACGCGACAAAGGCTTCAAACTTTGCGCCAATTACAAATGTAATTTATTTTAAAGTTGCCAAAACAGACAATTTAGAAAAATTATTTAATCAATTCAATAGTGGTGATTTTTATGGTCGTCCTGAACATCCATTTGTACCACATTTTACAATTGCACAAGGTTTAACTAGTCAAGAATTCGAAGACATTTTTGGTCAATTGAACTTAGCGGGTATTGACTATAAAGAAGCAATTGAGCAACTTTCTTTAGTTTATTACGATGAAAGTGCGGAAAAATGGAAAGTCTTAGAGAATTTTAATTTTGCATAATTTTTTTATATAAAGTTATCATTTCAATCAATGATAATATTGAAACTTTAAAAGAGTCGCTATCATTTTAGAATTTATCTAAAAACTTGATAGCGACTCTTTTGTATATTGAACATTACTAAATATAGTTAAGTGTGTGTGTGTTGTTGTTTATTTTTAACAAAATAAATACCATAAAATATTGCTAAAAATAAAAATACTAATGCTGAAAAATAAAAAGTATTATTAACAGATTTAGAGAATTCTGTGATTAAACCACCTACGAGTGGACCAATCATAGAGCCGAAACCTTGTACACTATTGAACACGCCCCAAGTCTCTTCTTGTTCATCCATGTGTATATGACTTGCCATAAAAGTATTCCATGCAGGTAACAAGATGCCATACATTAGGCCGATAAATAATGCCAAGCCCCAAACTAATTTAATATCCGTAATAATAGATAACGCAAATATCATTAAAGTATATAAAACAAATCCACTAAAAATGATACCATACATAAATAATGTACCATTGTTGTCTATAATTTTAGATAAAAACAACATAGAAATGGCACAACCTATGCCACCAATAATAATTGCAATCGTATATTCAACTGTTGAAACGCCCACGACTTTCGTTGCATATGTAGGTAATATCGGTACTAAGGCAGTGATGGAAGCACCTTGTAATAAAATACCTGGAAACAGAATTAAATGGCGTTTAGTCACATTTACAATTTGACCTAACTGTTGTTTTACAGGTCTTGTATTATAATTAGTCAGTCTTATTTTAACGAAATAGTATAGAATCCATGCAATCAGTACGACTAATGACATCATAAAAGCAAAACGTGTTGGATGGAATTTAAAGATTAAGTTCATTCCAACCATTCCAACTAATAAACCTAGTAACCATGAGAAATAAACATAGCCCATTTGTTTACCACGATTATTTTCATCAACACTTGCAAGCATAATGACCCAAATAGGACTCACGGCGATACCTAGCAATATTGCACTTGTGATTAGCACGATAGGTGATGTAGGAAACCAAATGACTAAAAACAAACTACCAAACGCTAATAAAAATCCAAGTGTCAAAACAAGCTTTGTACCTAAGCGTTTAAGTAAAAAACCTATGACAAAGTTGGTTGTTGCATCAGCAATAAAGTGAATAGAAATAGCGATAGATGTAACACCTACCGCAATAGAAGTTGCCGTTGGAAGTAATGCTAAATAACTCAACACATACATACCTCTAGCAAACTCCATTAAAAATAAAATAATCAACATAATAATAAAATTTGTACTTGAATTGTAGTTAGTATTATTTAACGAAGAGCTTTGCATATAAAGGAACCTTTCCATAAACTTCTTCATAACGTGTTGAATGGTCTAGAAGATCTAATAAATCTTTGCATAATTTATATGTTGAATATGGAATGCGTGATTCACTCATTGCTTTAGACATTTCTACTAGTGAAGTTGGATGATTTGTTAATGACGCTACTTGTTGAATAGCTTCATCAGGTGAATAAGCGATAGTGCCGTAACCTTTTTCTTCAAAATAAAGCGCGTTTTCTAACTCTTGACCAGGTGCAGGATCTAAGAAAATCATTGGAATTTGTCGGGTTAGTGCTTCAGAAATCGTGATGCCACCTGGCTTTGTAATCATCAACTGACTTGATGCCATCCATTCATTCATCTGTTTTGTATAACCTAAGATAAGTACGTTATCATAATTTTTAAATTGGCTAGATAATGTGCGTTTCAACTCTTTATTTTTACCACAAACCATGACTACTTGTGATTGTGGACTTTTAGTCAAAATATCACTAATCATTTGACCGAATCCTTTTGAAACGCCAAAAGCACCTGCGGACATAAGTATTGTAGGTTTATCTGGATTCAAATTATTTTGACGTAACCATGAAGATTGGTCAATATCTTGTTCGAATTTATCAGAAATTGGAATGCCAGTAACCTTTAATTGATGTCTTGGGATCCCTATTTCAGCAAATTCATCTTTTAATTCCTCAGTTGCCAAGTAATACCTTTGAGAATGTGGTGTAACCCAATTCTTTTGTAATCTATAATCTGTCATAACTGTGGCAATTGGGATATTCATATCAAATTGCTCAGTTAATACAGACATTACTGGCGTAGGGAAGGTCAACAATATTAAATCTGGTTTTTCTTTTAGTAATAAATTAATTAATTTATTTAATCCATAATATTTATAGAAACATTTGTCTATTTGGTCAGGTTTACTATAGTAAAAAGATTTGTACATATTTCTGAAATACTTAAAACTATTGATATACCACTTTTTACATATAGAAGTCAGAATTGGGTGAGCTTCTAAAAATAAATCATGTTCAATGACAGTTAAATTGTCTAGATTCATTTCATTGAATTGGTTTACTACGCTTTGAGTAACCTGTAAATGTCCATTACCAAAAGAACCAGTAATAATCAATATTTTTTTGTTACGAGTAACCATTTTGAGTCACCCTCCAATAGTATAAATTTAGCTCATGCTAAGTTTAACGCATTTTATTGTCATGCGAAAGAAAAAACATAATTATTAGAGATTATATCATTTTACAAACGCATAGAAAATGATTCATACTTATTTTTTAAAATTATATCACGCTAAATTTAGATTGTTCTATATGTATACCATACCACGCTTTCTATTAAAATAAGCGACCTTAAAAGAAACTAAACAAATAAAAAAGAAAATCTACACAATTAATTACATATGATTAACAAACTGAATCTAGTTTATGCTCATGATAGTTATAAAATTTTTTAAATGAAAACGAAAAATATATAATAGTAGAGAAAGAAATAATTAGCAATATTAGTTTCTATAAAATCAACTGAAAATGTGTATAATAGAAGTATTGGAAATAAAGGAGCGGTTAATGTTGAATGCAAATGAGTTGTTTAAAAAAATAAGAGTTAAACAAGTGATAGGTACATTAGATATGAATGTTAATGATATAACAACAGACTCGCGTACTGCTAAAGAAGGAAGTATATTTGTTGCTTCTAAAGGTTATACAGTCGATAGTCATAAATTTTGTCAAGATGTTGTAAATCAAGGCTGTAAAGTCATTGTAGTAAATCATGAACAATTGTTGAAAGGTGATGTAACACAAGTTATCGTTCCTGACACGTTGCGCGTTGCCAGTTTACTCGTAAATGTATTATTTAATTATCCAAGTAAACAACTAACTACATATGGTGTTACTGGGACCAATGGTAAAACATCTATAGCGACAATGATACACCATATATATAGAAAATTAGATAAAGGTAGTGCTTATTTAGGTACTAATGGTTTCCAAATTAATGAGGAAAAATCTAAAGGCACAAACACAACACCTGAAACAGTTGCGCTAACTAAAAAAATTCATGAAGCTGTAGAAAAGCAAGCACAGGCCATGACTTTAGAAGTATCAAGTCATGGTTTATCATTAGGACGTTTAAGTGGCGTTAATTTTGATGTGGCGGTATTTTCAAATTTAACGCAAGATCATTTAGACTTTCATGGCACAATGGAAGCTTATGGTCATGCTAAATCATTATTATTCAGCCAGTTAGGTGAAGATTTATCAAAAGAAAAATATGTTGTTTTAAATCAAGATGATAGATTTTCAGAATATTTAGCTTCAGTTACACCTTATGAAGTCTTTACCTATGGCATTAATGAATGTGCACAATTTATGGCTGAAAATATTAATGAGTCATTACAAGGCGTAACGTTTGATTTTAATACACCTGAAGGTACATTTCCTGTAAAGTCACCTTATGTAGGCATCTTCAACGTTTCTAATATTATGGCTGCAATGATAGCTGTTTGGGCAAAAGGTGCTACGTTAGAAGAAATTATTCAAGCCGTAGAAAACTTAGAACCTGTTGAAGGTCGACTTGAAGTTTTAGACCCCCAATTGCCAATTAATCTAATTATTGATTATGCACATACAGCAGATGGTATGGATAAACTTATAGATGCTGTGAAACCTTTTGCAAAACAAAAATTAATTTTCTTGTGCGGTATGGCTGGAGAAAGAGATATGGGCAAAACACCTGAAATGGGGCGCGTTGCTTGTAGAGCGGATTACGTTATTTTTACACCAGACAACCCAGCAAATGATGATCCTAAAAAATTAACAAGCGAACTCGCTAAGGGCGCAACACATAATAATTATATAGAATTTGAAGACCGTGCAGAGGGGATTCGTCATGCTATTGAAATTGCTAATCCTGGCGATACAGTTGTCTTAGCTTCTAAGGGACGTGAACCTTACCAAATTATGCCTGGTCATGTAAAAGTACCACATAGAGATGATTTAATCGGTTTAGAAGCAGCTTATAAAAAGTTTGGCGGTGGCCCTATTGGAAATTAGGCTTATCAGTCTGAATGATGTAACAGTCCGTAGTTATATTTATAAAAATGATAACGATGAAGTCTTGCTTTTGGCAATACCAGACTTAAATTGGTCATTAGAAATTGATACTTCGTTAAATGATGATGATATCAAGGAGGAACTTGTGATACACTTGTTTACGTTACTTGATGAGTCAACAGCAGTACAAATTGCTGATGATATTGGTCAATCGATATTTGAGAGTTAAAGGAGAGAACAAATGAGTATAAAGGAAGAAGTAGAATCCAGAAAAACTTTTGCGATTATTTCCCATCCTGATGCTGGTAAAACCACATTAACTGAAAAGTTACTATTATTTGGTGGTGCAATTAGAGAAGCAGGGACTGTAAAAGGTAAAAAAAGTGGTAAATTTGCGACAAGTGACTGGATGAAAGTTGAACAAGAACGTGGTATCTCAGTTACAAGTTCAGTGATGCAATTTGATTATGATCATTACAAAATTAACATTTTAGATACACCTGGACATGAAGATTTTTCTGAAGACACATATAGAACATTAATGGCCGTAGACAGCGCTGTAATGGTTATAGATTGTGCAAAAGGTATTGAACCGCAAACTTTAAAATTATTTAAAGTTTGTAAAATGAGAGGCATTCCTATTTTCACATTTATCAATAAATTAGATAGAGTAGGTAAAGAACCGTTTGAATTATTGGATGAAATCGAGTCTACATTGGAAATCGAAACATATCCTATGAATTGGCCAGTGGGTATGGGACAAAATTTCTTTGGTATCATTGATCGAGATACACATACGATTGAGCCTTTTAGAGATGAACAAAATGTGCTTCATTTAAATGATGATTATGAATTGGAAGAAGATCATAAAATTAAAAATGATAGCGCCTTTACGCAAGCAATCGAAGAATTAATGTTGGTAGAAGAAGCGGGAGAAACATTTGATAATGAAGCTTTGAGAAAAGGTGATTTAACACCAGTGTTCTTTGGATCAGCGCTAGCAAACTTTGGTGTACAAAATTTCTTGAATGCTTATGTTGACCATGCACCTATGCCAAGTGCTCGACAAACGAAAGAAGATATTGAAGTTACACCATATGATACAGATTTTTCAGGCTTTATTTTCAAAATTCAAGCGAATATGGACCCCAAACACAGAGATAGAATTGCATTTATGAGGGTTGTTAGTGGCGCTTTCGAACGAGGTATGGATGTTACGTTACAAAGAACTAAAAAGAAACAAAAAATAACACGTTCAACTTCATTTATGGCTGATGACAAAGAAACTGTTAATCATGCAGTCGCTGGAGATATTATAGGCTTGTATGACACGGGTAATTACCAAATTGGAGATACATTAGTAGGTGGAAACCAAAAATTCAGTTTCCAAGAATTACCACAGTTTACACCAGAATTATTTATGAAAGTTTCTGCGAAAAACGTCATGAAACAGAAACATTTCCATAAAGGGATTGAGCAGTTAGTTCAAGAAGGTGCCATTCAATACTATAAAGCATTGCATACTAATCAAATTCTTATTGGTGCAGTTGGTCAACTACAATTTGAAGTTTTTGAACATCGACTTAAAAATGAATATAATGTTGATGTCATCATGGAATCAGTTGGTCCAAAAATTGCAAGATGGATTGAAAATGAAGAAGATATTAAAGATAAAATGAGTTCTTCTCGTTCTATATTAGTTAAAGATGTTTATGATAATTACGTTTTCTTATTTGAAAATGAATTTGCAACGAGATGGTTTGAAGAAAAATTTCCAGAAATTAAATTATACAGTTTGTTATAACATGATTAATTGTGTATAATACTATATTATTAATAGAATACCTATGACTTTGTAGTCGGAGGGGAGTAACTCAACTGTTTTTAAAGAGATATATGAGATAGTAATATCATTATAAAATATCTGTTTTATATATCTTTTTAACATAGTCATTTTGTCGTCATTACGAAACGTTAAATGTTTCCGGTAAAATGGGCAGGAAAACACTGTCGAGTGAGACCTTTGCTTATAAATGTTACAAACATACAAATTATATAAGACCGAAAGTTTAATTTACTTTAGTGAGTGTATATGATTAAAATGTGTGTAGCATTTACTTAGCTTAGGTCTCTATTTTTATGTAAAAAAACTAAAGGAGTTGTCCTAAATGGATCCGAGTTTGATTTTACCTTATTTATGGGTTCTAGTAGTACTGGTATTTTTAGAAGGTTTATTAGCAGCAGATAATGCTGTTGTTATGGCAGTTATGGTTAAACATTTGCCTCCTGAACAACGTAAAAAAGCATTGTTCTATGGACTGTTAGGTGCATTTATTTTCCGTTTTATTTCTTTATTCTTAATAAGCATTATCGCACATTTTTGGTGGATTCAAGCGCTAGGCGCAATTTACTTATTATACATGTCGATCAAAAATCTCATATCATTCTTTAAAGAAAAAGACCATCAAAAAGAGGATGGTACTGATGATCATCATTATGATGAATCGGGCGAGGAAATACATGCAAGTCCTAAAGCATTTTGGGGCACAGTATTAAAAGTAGAATTTGCTGATATAGCATTTGCGATTGATTCCATGTTAGCTGCTCTTGCTATTGCAGTAACTTTACCTACTGTTGGTATACACTTTGGTGGTATGGACCTTGGACAATTTGCAGTCATGTTCCTAGGCGGTATGCTAGGTGTGATCATCATGCGTTTTGCAGCCACTTGGTTTGTAAATCTATTGAACAAATATCCTGGTTTAGAAGGCGCTGCATTTGCGATTGTAGGTTGGGTAGGTATTAAATTAGTAATCATGGTGCTAGCACACCCTGATATTAAAATATTACCAGAACATTTCCCACACAGTGTATTATGGCAATCAATTTTCTGGACGGTTATGATTGCACTTGTAATTATCGGTTGGTTAACATCTGTTAAAAATAATAAAAAAGAACATAAATAATATATGTAAGCCTGAGTCATAAAATCTATGACTCAGGCTTTTTTGTTCTATATGTGATAAAGTTAGAATTTTTTACTAAAAGAGACTATAATCTGTAGTATGCTAACTTTATATGACAAAATAAAGCAGAAAAATTATATATGTTATGTCATAATAGAATTGTAATCAAAAGGAATAGGGGGGCTTACTGTGACGCAAAATAAAAAACATGTCATCCCAAAAGTAAAGTATGGACGTAAACGACGTGAATACTTTCATAACGAGGAACGGGAACAACGTGTGCAACAAGAACGTAAAGCTAGAAAACAGCGTGAAGAAAAAGCTGAAATACTTGCTAAAAATAATGAAGAACGTGTGAAAGAAAATTTAAGAAAAGCA
Source organism: Staphylococcus sp. GDY8P45P (assembly GCF_017892745.1). Classification (NCBI taxonomy): domain Bacteria; kingdom Bacillati; phylum Bacillota; class Bacilli; order Caryophanales; family Staphylococcaceae; genus Staphylococcus; species Staphylococcus sp. GDY8P45P. Next base: position 96,528 of record NZ_JAESLS010000005.1, read on the forward strand.
CGTATTGAAAAGCTAACAAAAGAAGAAATTCAGCAACAACAAGCAATTGCTGCAGCGCGGAATTCCAAACATAAGCAAGAAGACACACAGCATAATGAAACAACTTCAGTAAATAATATCAATCAATCGTATAATGAAAACGATGATATGGTGGAGGAAGAAAATAAAATAGATTCAAAATCAGTACACACTGAGAGCGAGACTCAAAATAACAGTACATCGTCAAATGAAGAACATGTCCCACCTAAAAAAGAACAAGAACAGAATTTTTATTCAGAAAATGCGCAACAATCAAGAGTTGATTATTATTTGAATAATGATGAGCAAACTTCACAACAAAAAAGTTCTAGGGAATATTCGAATTCTAATACTGAAACTAAGCACCAAAATACGACTAACACACTTGATAAAGTTAAGGCTTTCTTTATTGAACATTGGGCCAAAATTCTAATTGTTGTGGCAGTTATTGTTTTACTGACACTCATACAAGCTATATTCAAAAATGTTGATGAAAATGGCACTTCAAATGATCATGTTTTTCATGATAATCAAAATAAAGATAAGACTTATACAACAACAATGAAAAGTGCGAACAGTGCAATTCATTCCGTAGTAACTGTTGAAAATGATACGAGTGATGATAGAACTTCTGCTGAAAAAGAGACACAAGAAGCAGGTAAAGAAAATGAATTAGGTTCAGGTGTCGTCTACAAAAAAGTGGGCGACTCTATTTTTATTATGACCAACGCACATGTGGTTGGAGATAAAAAAGAGCAAAAGATTACATATGGTAATGATGACTATTCTATTGGAAAAGTTATTGGAACGGATAAATATTCAGATATCGCTGTTGTTAAGGCTAAAGTAAAATCAGATAGTAAAGTGAAACCGATTAAAATAGGTGATTCCAGTACTTTAGTACTAGGTGAACCAATCATAGTAGTAGGAAATCCTTTAGGTGTAGACTTTAAAGGAAGTATATCTGATGGTATTATTTCAGGTTTGAATAGACACATACCAGTAGATATCAATAAAGATGATCAATATGATGTATTAATGAGCGCTTTTCAAATAGATGCACCTGTAAATCCAGGTAACTCAGGTGGTGCAGTTATCGATAGAAATAGTAAGTTAGTAGGTATAGCATCACTAAAAATAGATATGGATAATGTTGAGGGTATCGCCTTTGCTATACCAGTCAATGACGCTGAAGATATTGCCAAGCAGTTAGAAGCTAAAGGTGAAGTCAAATATCCTAACACTGGCGTAAAGATTGCTAATATTGGAGATATTGATGAGGCTACAAAGCAATCTATTAATTTACCAGAAGACGTTAAAAAAGGCGTATTTATAGGTGAAGTTAAAAAAGATTCATTAGGTGAAAAATCTGGGTTGCAAAAAAATGATGTCATAGTAGAATTAGATGGTAAAGAATTAGAAGATAATCTTAGATACAGACAAATTATTTTTAATCATAAAGATGATTTAAAAACATTACCAGCTAAAATCTATAGAGATGGTAAAGAAAAGGATATTAAGATTAAACTGAAGTAACGTTGAGGTGAAGAAACGTTGTCCATTTTCAACCAATTGTTAAAAAAATCAAGTCCTCAACAAGGGATTGTAATGTATTATATCGTGGCTATTATTGTGGCATTTTTAATGCTGAACTTGCCCTTTGTTCATAAGTCCAATGTGTCTGTAGATCCAATTGATTCATTGTTTGTTGCAGTGTCTGGTGTCAGCGTAACAGGACTAACGCCAGTTAATATTATTGATACTTACACAACCTTTGGTCAAGTTATAATCATGCTGATACTTAATTTGGGCGGGATTGGTGTTATGGCCATCGGAACCATGTTATGGGTTGTCTTAGGTAAGCATATCGGTATGCGCGAACGTCAATTGATTATGCTAGATAATAATAAACATACGATGAGTGGCACTGTGAAATTGATTCTAGATATTGTTCGAACAATCATCATTATAGAACTTGTTGGTGCATCACTATTAGCATTTTATTTTTATAGAGATACCCCGGATATACAATATGCAATCATGCAAGGATTATTTGTATCGGTATCGGCGACGACAAATGGTGGACTTGATATAACAGGACAGTCACTTATACCTTATGCAAATGATTATTTTGTACAAACAATCGTTATGTTTTTAATTATGTTAGGTTCAATTGGTTTTCCTGTATTAATAGAAGTGAAGGCATATATAAAAAATCGAATTCCTAATTTTAGATTTTCATTATTTGCAAAAATTACAACGGTAACATATTTTGGTTTGTTTATTTTTGGTGTGATAATTATTCTATTATTTGAACATAACCAAGCTTTTCAAAATATGAGTTGGCATAAATCGTTATTTTATGCATTGTTTCAATCAGCAACCACTAGAAGTGCGGGACTTCAAACTATTGATGTAAGCGGATTTGGTGAAGGTACGAATATCGTTATGGGTATACTGATGTTTATAGGTTCATCTCCAAGTTCAGTAGGTGGTGGTATTAGAACAACGACATTTGCTATTTTAATATTATTCCTTTTAAACTTTAGTAACCAACCTGAGAAAACATCTATCAAAGCATTTAATCGTGAGATTCACATTACTGATGTTCAACGTTCATTTGCTGTATTTATCATGGCCAGTATATTAACTTTTACGAGCATGATTTTTATACTAGTTGTTGAAAATGGAAAGGTATCATTTTTACAAGCGTTTTTCGAAGTCATGTCAGCATTTGGAACATGTGGATTGTCGTTGGGTATTACTGGTGATGTGAATGATATGAGTAAAGGCGTCTTAATGTTATTGATGCTCATTGGTCGTGTTGGCTTAATCAGTTTTATCATTATGATTGGTGGACGTAGAGAACCAGATAAATTCCATTATCCTAAAGAACGCGTTCAAATTGGTTGATTGTCAAAAGTAAATCTGAACTTAATAATTTGTGAGACCACGGCGCCAGTATATCTAACAAATGATGTACTGGTGCTTTTAATTTTGAAATAAAGGGAACATATATAGCAAATCATATATGTTCATAATTATTTCAAGCTATTTTAGAAACGTGTTAGACTATGATTAATGAGGGGAGAGGCAAATGAAAAAAAGTGAAAAGATCGCAATAGACATTATTACTACTTCTGATATGCATAGTTATTTTCAAAGTGGTGAAAATAATTCAAATATTTATAGAGCAGGCTCTTATGTTAAAAGTATTAGAGAAACAAATGATCACGTTATTCTGTTAGATAGTGGTGGTAGTTTAGCAGGTTCGTTAGCAGCATTTTATTATGCAGTTGTAGCACCGTATAAGCGTCATCCAATGATAAAATTAATGAATGCCATGCAATACGATGCAAGTGGTATTAGTCCTAATGAATTTAAATTTGGACTGTCATTCTTTTCGAGGGCTGTATCATTGTCGAGGTTCCCATGGTTATCCGCAAATATTGAATATAAACGTACGAAAGAACCATATTTTTCTACACCATATACAATTAAAGAAATTGAAGGTGTGAAAATCGCAATTGTGGGTTTAACTTCAGATGGTTTAATGGAGCGTGAACATTTTGAAATGGAAAATGATGTACGGATTGAAAAAACATTGCGCTCTTCTAAACGCTGGATTCGATTTATCCACGAAAGTGAAATGCCTGACTTTTTAATTGTTATATACCATGGTGGGCTTAATCAACTAAATAAAACATCAAATGAACGTGAACAAAATGTTAATGAAGCGGAAAAAATAATGCAAACCTTAGGCGTTATTGATTTATTAATCACTGGTCATCAACATCAAACATTCATTGGTAGAGATGATCAAACGCTTTATGTGCAAGCTGGACAAAATGCTGAACAACTTATTCATGTGAAAATTAACTTTAAAAAGCGTACAAATTCATATGAATTAGAAAATGTCAATTCTAAAATCGTAGATCTAAATCATTATCCAGAAGACCAAGCATTATTAGATTTGACTTTTTATGATAGAAAAACAGTTTGTAATTGGAGTGAAGAAAGCATAAACGAAAATGTTCTATCAGCTGAGGTAAATGGTTTGAGTGATGTTATTACAAAACCACATCCATTTACACAGTTATTGCATGATAGTATTCGGTTAGCCTATGATTATGATATATCGTGTGTGCACTTACCAACGAGTGGCGAAGAAGGGCTCAGAGGCATCATTACAAATGAAGATTTATTCAATGCTTATCCTCATCCAGATGTTCCTGTTGATTTAACCATGAAAGGTCAACAAATTCACGATATTTTAGAATATTGCTATTCACATATAGAATTTAGTGACGGCGCATTGAGTTTAACAATTGTAGATGAAACCTTATGTACATTTTGGCAAGGTGTTCATTACACCATTGATATGAATGCTGAACCTTATCACCGTGTAACATTAGAAAATATTAAATTGGATCACATGTATCGTGTAAGCATGACTGATTACTGCTATAGAAACTACAAGCAATATTTAGAAAATGCTGTTATACATGAAACTGGAGAAATTACAATGGTAGAATTAATTTCTAGAAATTTAAAAGATAAGGATTACCATATCGAACAAAAACAAACATTTAACGTTATTATATGATATGACACATAAAGTTTGATTGTCATCATTAGCTATAAAAAATGTCACGAAACCAAAGAAAACGCCAATTTCTATATTATTTCAATAGAAGTTGGCGTTTATTTTCGTGCAGAGATTATTTATGGCTAATCTCTTTTAAAATTCGGATAAAAGGGTTAATATCTCAACCCTTTTTCACATCATTCATAAGCCTGAGTTTCCGTTTCAATTTAACCGTGGAAAATTAATAGAATAACAACTGCAACAATTTGTGCTATTACAGTCGTAGCAATTCTGCGCGTATAATAATAGCTTAATGAAAGTACAATTTGAACGATAAACACAAAGAAAACAATCCACATTTTATCTAGATAGAAAAATAAAGAAGCAGAACAAATTGCTGTTATTAATACGCTTAACCACATGGGAATGTTTAATTTGAGTAGTTCTTTTTGCAATACAGTTCTCATATAGAGTTCATGACATGGTATTACAAATAATAATGTAACTAACATTTGCCATTTAAAATATACGCCTGTTCGCGTTAACTCTTTAATCAGTGCTGTATACTGAATATCTGATGAGATAACCGCTAAAATAAGCTGTACAATAATGAGCACGATACCAGTAATAATACCTATCCCTAGAGATGTTAATAGTCTTTTTGACTCAATATCTCTTTGGTAAAAGATATAACTGATACCTGCGATGAGCATGATACCAGTATAAAGGTACCAGTATTCTTGCTTTTCACCCCACATTATATATAAAATAATGTGAAATACGATAAAACTTACAATAAACCAGATTAAAGCGTTTGAAATTCTATTCATATAAACTATCCTTCTTGTTCGACGATTGTATATCGCTTGTGATTGATGACAGTTTTTTCAGGCAGGTCTAGATCATTGAAGTTTTCCATAATTGTTAAATCTACAATTACAGAGTTATCATTAATTTTTTCTACGCGGCCTTTTAAACCGTCATAAAATTCCACTATATTTCCGACTTCTGCAACAGTCATATTGAATCCTCCCTAGAAATGCTAACTAGATAGTATTATACAAAAAAACTACAGACAAATAAACAAATAACCTTTAAATATACAGTTATCATTCTTTTTTTAGAAAAATTAGTATAAATCAGTTAAATGATTGGCTTTTTTAACAAAAATATTGCATAAATAAGGTAAGGGCAATAAAAGGAAAAGGAGTGCAGTAAATGAAATTTATTAGTAATAATGATATTACCGATCCAACTTTAAATTTGGCAATGGAAGAATATGTTTTAAAACACATGCCGAATGACGATAGTTATTTTCTATTTTATGTCAATCGTCCTTCAATTATTATTGGTAAAAACCAGAATACGATTGAAGAAGTTAATCAACCTTATATTGATGAACATGGTATAGATGTAGTCAGACGTATTTCTGGTGGCGGTGCCGTGTACCATGATACAGGTAACCTTAATTTTAGTTTTATAACGGATGATGATGGTAATAGTTTTCACAATTTTAAAAAGTTCACTGAACCTATTGTAGAAGCATTGAAATCACTTGGCTTAGATGCTGAAATGAGTGGTCGAAACGATATTCAAGTCGGTAAAGCCAAAATTTCAGGCAATGCGATGGTCAAAGTAAAAGACAGAATGTTTAGTCATGGAACTTTAATGCTAAATAGTGAATTAAATGAAGTTCAAAATGCTTTGCGTGTGAACCCTGCAAAAATCAAATCAAAAGGCATTAAATCTGTGAGAAGTAGGGTGGCCAACATCTCAGAATTTTTAACTGAACCATTAGATATTGATACTTTTAAAGAAATTATTTTAAAAACAATATTTGGTGAAGCGACGCAAGTGGAAGAATATAAACTTTCAGACGAGGATTGGGCCAACATAGAGCAATTGAGTAATGAAAAATATCGAACTTGGGAATGGAATTACGGTAGAAATCCAAAATATAATTTTGAACGAGAAGAAAAATTCGAAAAAGGCTTTGTTCAAATTAAATTGGATGTTAAAAAGGGAAGAATTGAACATGCTAAAATTTTCGGTGACTTCTTTGGCGTAGGAGACGTTACTGAATTAGAACATGCATTGGAAGGTACATTGCATGACTTTGATAGTATAGAAGAAGCTTTAGCAGATTATGATATTTATCATTACTTTGGAGATATTGATAGATATGAGTTAATCAGATTAATGTCTTAAATAAACAATATAAAAGGTCTATTCGCTAACTATAATTAATTAGTGAATAGACCTTATTTTAAATGAATTATGACTAAATTAACCAACGAGATATGCCTCCAAATTTTTGTATTCTTCTGTATAACGTTTGAAATCATTCTCGTTTTTATTTTTAAGCGCATGATCGATGAGATTTTCTAGTTGTTGTTTACGTACATTCCTTAATGATTCATCAATAATTAATTCAATACCTAAGTCATTAATTGTGGATACAAAAGACTCTAAAGTATTGTATTTTACATGTGTATTATGTTTCATTGTCAACACAACCCCTCTATCTATATTTAAAATATATTATACAAGGTTTTGATTTTTAAATCAACGAATATTCTGACTTTTCCGAAAAAATAAGTGTAAAACGAAACTTTCAATAATTAAAAAATAGAAAAAGATTCGCAACTAAAATTTAATTGTAGAATATATAGAAATTATTTTATAATATAAGTTGATTTTAAAATGATGATAGTATATTATTTGAGTATCACCAAAACTGCAAGGAGGTTACAACTATGATACAACCGTATATTATTAAAAAAGGTGATATGACATTACAACCGTGCCATTTGCCTGTTGGCCAATATGAAGGAACACGAGTACTAAGATATAAAGAAGAGGAAAGTATGATAAAAGAACGCACCCACAAAATCATTGATCGTTCTTGTAGATTTTATGGTAGTAGCTATGTTTTTAAAAAAGAGGACACAATTCGTATTACAGGCATTAGTAGCAAGCCCCCAATTTTATTTACTCCATTATTTCCCACTTATTTTTTCCCGACACATTCTGATAGAAAAACACAAAATACATGGATCAATATCCATTATGTTCAAAGTATTAGATCACTAAAAGATAAAAAATGTAGAGTGAACTTTGTCGATAATCAATATATCGTTGTGAATATATCAGCTCATAGCATGCAACATCAATATTTAAATGGCATTTATTATTATTATATGATGGATAGAGCAGCAAGAGTTGCCACTTTTGATCCAGAGTCTCCCATAGATTACACAAAACCTCAATTAAATATATATGAAGCACTCGCTAAATATTCTTTATTTGAAAGTAAATAGTAAAGTTTATTAAAAATATTAATGTAAAAGTAGAATATGCGGAATATTATATTAATTTAGTGTAAATGTTCTGCATATTTTTTTGTGATATGACTTGAAAATTTGTTATTAATTGATATAATAATATTTGTGCTTGATTAGAGATACTATTTATCCACAGTAGCTCAGTGGTAGAGCTATCGGCTGTTAACCGATCGGTCGTAGGTTCGAGTCCTACCTGTGGAGCCATTGGAAACGTACTCAAGTTGGCTGAAGAGGCGCCCCTGCTAAGGGTGTAGGTCGCGAGAGCGGCGCGAGGGTTCGAATCCCTCCGTTTCCGTAAAAACATAAGAGTACATCCAAATGAATATTTTGGATACAAGAAGGACGTTGATATATCAGCGTTCTTTTTATTTTGTTAAAAAATAAATAAAAGCCAATCTTATTATGCATAAGTCCCACTAACTCATTTAATTGAGTTAGTGGGACTTTAATTTTCTTATATTTTATGTGCAAACTTTATTTTGTTTTTTTACTAATTAAATTTCTAATTCCTCTTACAATATAACCGACAATCAGTGTTCTAAAAACACGTTTTATAATATTCATAAACTTTTACCTCCTCATCGAAACTCATACATGCTTCATACATACCTTTACCCATTTATTATCAGAGTAATGAAAATATATGAAATTTTTATGCGGTAGTTTAAAACTATTTTTCGAAAGTGATGAGCCCGTTTTCATCTGCTTTGTTAAAGAAAATTGTTAAGATACCACTAATGATAGCAATAATATAGGGAATACCAGTCCAGAAAAATATTAAGTGAATAATCCCTTGTAGTAATTGGTTTGAGTAAAATTTGTGGATGCCACACCATCCTAAAAGAAATGCAAGCACGACGTAAATGACTTTGTTTACTTTCATGTGTATAATGTCCTTTCGTTATCTAGATTCTTATTTTAATTATCTCTTAAATAGTGGAATTGAACAAACAAAACAATGTTACAAAATTTGAGTTATAAAGTTGTTATTACATCGAAATTTTAATTTGATTCATATATAATAGAATTAATAATTGCTATAAATAAAGGAGAAATAAAATGATTAGAAAAGCTAAACCTAGTGACAAAAAAGATATTGCAGAATTATGTTATCTCATTTGGAGTCAATTAGACATCGATATAGTAAAAGAAGTCGAAAAGTTTCGTTTGCTAAAAATAATGGAACAAAGTATGGTAGATGTAAAATATAGAGGGCATATTAGTAATGTATGGGTGTATGAAATTGATGGCAATGTAGCAGGATGTTTAATTGCATATCCAGGCAATAAGGAATTAGAACTGGAACAAGCGTGGCTAGACATGGATTTAGAAGCAGATATAAAATCCTATGGTACACCTATGCCTATGAAAGAGGCTAATGATGATGAATGGTATATTGAAACTGTAGCAACATTTCCTCATTACCGTGGGAATGGTGTAGCAACGAAATTGATCAAACATGTTATTGCGAACTACCCAGATGAAAAATGGAGTTTAAATTGTGATATAGATAATCTTACAGCATTACGCGTCTATGAAAAATTAGGTTTTGAAATTACGAGCGAATTTGATTTATATGGTCATATGCATTACCACTTAGTACATATTTAGCGTATATTTGTTAAAAATAAAAATCGTTCATCAAATGAATGAAGAACGATTTTGTATATATAAGCATAAAGCTTAAAATTAGTTGTTATTAAATACCACCTAATAGGGCACTTATATAGATACCTAATGCATAAAGGAAACCAAAGAAAGTATTAGTTTTTCCTGTAGCAGCCATTGCAGGCATCATTGTTTCAGGTGTGTCGTTCTTTTTAAATCTTCTAACTGCTTTGATTGGCATTGGGAATGACAATAAGGCTAGCAAGAAGAAAATTGAACCACCAGGTTTAAAGAAAGTGATGTAGATAACGAGTAAATAAGCAACGATATACATCAATGCTAAAAAGCGTACAGCATTATTTTTTCCTAATAAAATGGGTAATGTTTTTCGACCGCTTGCCTTATCTTTTGCCCAATCTCTGATATTATTGCCCATATTGATAAGTCCAATTGTAATTACGATTGGAATACTAATCCATACTGCTAAACTTTGTAAATTACCAGTTTGGATAAAGAAAGCAATTAAAATAATGATCATGCCCATAAAAATTCCGGAGAATAGTTCACCAAAAGGCGTCCAAGAAATAGGGAATGGTCCACCCGTATATAAGTAACCTACGGCCATGCATACTAACCCAATCGGTAGTAACCAGAATGAACTTTGGGAAGCGATAAATATGCCTAATATTGCTGCGATAATATAGAACGTTATGGCTAAGTTCATGACTAATTTTGGACTCATGCCATTACGCACAATTGCGCCACCGATACCTACTGAAGTATGGTCATCTAAACCTTTTTTAAAATCATAGTATTCATTAAACATGTTAGTAGCTGCTTGGATAAGTAAACAAGCGACTAACATAGCTACGAATAAGCTAAGCTTTAGATGATCTTCACTACCTAGGAGGAATATTTTTGCAGTTGCAGTACCTACTAAAACTGGAACTACTGCAGCAGTCAAAGTGTGTGGCCGCATTAGATGCCAGTATTTTCTGACTGTTGAATATTGTTGGTATTGAGATGCCATAATAATTTACCTCGAATTCTTTTAATATAATTAATTTTTATCAAATTAATTTTAATAGAAGAAGTTATAAAGGTCAACTTACGTAAAAAATGTCTACATGAAATAAGCTGAAAAACGTACACAGATTGTGAAAAGTGGTACAATATTATAATGAGTGTAAACAGATAATGAAATGAAAGAAGTGAAATAGATGACTTTAGATGTCAAGGAAAGTGAAATTGTCGAAGCGGTGTACGAAAGTAACCAAACTTGGGTTTCTGTAGAAGCAAAATTAGATTATGAATTAGAACCTACATTATTATTTCATTTAACCGAAGATTGTGCAGGAGACCGTTTTTATTTCAAGAAAAATGACAACGAAACTTCATTCTTTGGCTATCATGCTATTACGAGATTTAAAAACGATTTTGAAAATAAACAATCTATTTTTCGTGAGTGGGAAAAGTATAAAAATGATATTGAGTTAATACATCCAAATTCTGAAAAACATCATTTGAAAATCTGTGGCGGTTTCCAATTTTCAACACACAAATCAGGTGATGAATGGCGTGAGTTTGGTATTAATCATTTTGTCTTGCCTGAAGTACTCGTCACGATGGAAGAGGGACAATCTTTTATAACGTATACTGTCGAAGCTGATAAGTTTGAGATGGATGCTTTCTTAGCAATTATTGACAAACTTACGCAAAAGGACGTTCAACCTAGTGATGAGATAGGGGAAATAAAAAGAATTGACGATATCTATAAAGACGAATGGCGTGACCTAGTTAAAGATACAATTGATATTTTAGATGAAAATAAAAAAATTGTACTTGCAAGAAAAAGACTTATTATGTTTGATAAAAACATTAACATTCCATATATATTAAATAGGGCAATGCAAGGTGAACATAATAGCTATTTATTTGTGCTTGAATCAAAGGACAGTGTCTTTTTCTCTCAGACCCCTGAGCAATTAATGGAAGTAAAAGATGATGTGCTATCAACTAAAGCAGTTGCTGGTACGATTAAAAGAACACATCGAGATGACATAGATAAGGCAAACATTGATGCATTTTTAAATGATAAAAAGAATTTAAATGAACATCATTTTGTTGTGAAAAGTATATTAAATGATATCAAGCCTTATGTAGAGCAAATAAAATTTAATAAAAAACCACAAATTTTAACGAACGATCATTTATACCATTTATATACAAAAATTGAAGGGCATTTAATCCAGAATTCATATATTGGATTATTGGATAATCTTCATCCTACACCAGCATTAGGTGGTTATCCTAAAGAAGAAGCTATTTCTTATATTGAAAACAATGAGTTTGGTACTCGAGGTCTATATGGCGCTCCAGTAGGTTATATTGATATGTATGATAACTGTGAGTTTATCGTAGCGATTCGATCTATGTTAATTAAAAAGAATCAAGCTACTTTGTTTGCTGGGTGCGGTATTGTACAAAATTCTGATGCTGATAGTGAAGTAGAAGAAACTGCTGTTAAATTCAATCCGATGATGAAAGCTTTAGGAGTAGAGAAATATGAATAATTACACAGACGCTTTAACAAAACAAGTTTTTACATTAGTCTCAGAACTATATGCATATGGCATAAGAGAAGTAGTAATAAGCCCTGGTTCACGTTCAACGCCTTTAGCTATTGCTATAGAGGCACATCCTAAACTAAAATCTTGGATTCATCCAGATGAACGTAGTGCTGCTTTTTTTGCAATGGGATTAATGAAAGGCAGTGAAAGACCAGTTGCAATTTTATGTACATCAGGTACTGCGGCTGCCAATTATACACCTGCGATTGCAGAAAGTAATTTAAGTCATTTACCATTAGTCGTTTTGACGAGTGATAGACCACATGAATTAAGGGAAATAGGTGCACCTCAAGCGATAAATCAAACAAATATGTTTGAGAACTATGTTCAATATCAATTTGATTTTCCAATAGCGGATGCTGATGAAGAACAAGATTATTTGTTAGACACTATAAATTTTCAAATGCAAAAAGCAAGTCAATATTTTTATGGGCCACATCGTGGGCCAATACATTTGAATTTACCATTTAGGGAGCCTTTAACTCCGAACTTAGAAAAAGTAGAATGGTTAAGTTCAGATAGTAAGATATTGCCACATTATCAAAAGACAGCAAGTTTGAATGAAATCAAAGCGATTATGCAAAAACGCAAAGGACTAATTGTTGTAGGTGATATGCAACATCAAGATGTCGATCAAATACTTACTTTTGCGACGATCCATGACATGCCTATATTAGCAGATCCTTTGAGCCAATTACGTAAAGAACATCATCCTAATGTAGTGACAACTTATGATTTATTGTATAGATCGGGGTTATCTATAAATGCTGATTTTATTATTCGCGTAGGTAAACCAGTGATTTCTAAAAAAGTAAATCAATGGTTAAAAGCCACAGAAGCTTTTCAAATATTAGTGCAAAATAATGATCAACCAGATGCATTTCCAAAGGTACCACATGTATCTTACGAAATGTCGGCCAATGATTTCTTTAGACAACTTTCTGAAATTCCTACTGTAGAACGTAAAAATTGGTTAGAAAAATGGCAATCATTAGAAAAACAAGCACATATTCAAATCAAAGACTATTTGAGAACTGCTACAGATGAATCAGCTTTTGTAGCGAATGTATTAGATAAATTAACGAAAGAAGATGCGCTGTTTGTTAGCAATAGTATGCCAATCCGTGATGTCGATAATTTATTTGTAGATTGTGAAGCAGAGGTTTATGCTAATAGAGGAGCTAATGGCATAGATGGTGTTATTTCTACTGCGATAGGAATGGCGGCACATAAACGCGTAACATTATTAATAGGTGATTTAGCATTCTATCATGATATGAATGGTCTGCTCATGTCAAAATTAAATAATATCAACTTAAATATCATACTCTTAAATAATGATGGCGGCGGAATTTTTTCCTTTCTACCACAAAAGTCGTCAGCTGATATTTATTTTGAAAGACTTTTTGGTACACCGACAGGATTAAACTTTGAACATGCTGCATTACTTTATGATTTCTCTTACAGATGTTTTGAAACAATTGAGACTTTTAAATATGCTGAGCTATCAAAACTTGGTGCGCATATATATGAAATCATTACAAACCGTGATGAGAATTTAAATCAACACCAAAATCTCTATACGAAATTGAGTGATATTATCGATGTTACATTATAAATTTCATCAAGCTACAAATAACTCAAAAGATTTGCTCGTATTATTGCATGGATTTATAAGTGATCAATCGACATTCGATGAACATATCAAAACGTTCACAGATGAAATAAATGTATTAACTATTGACTTGCCAGGTCATGGGCTTGATCAATCAAGTGAAAATCATACTTGGAATTTTGAATTTATTTGCGAATCATTAGATGATACATTAACTTCATTTAAGTCATCATATCGTATTTTTTTACATGGTTATTCTATGGGTGGTAGAATTGCTTTATATTACGCACTCCATGGAACACATCACTTAGATGGTTTAATATTGGAAAGTAGTTCTCCAGGTATTGCAAATGAAGACGATCGCATAGAAAGAATACAAATTGATCAAGCGCGTGCAAAAGTTTTAGAAATAGCTGGATTAGAAGTTTTTGTAAATGATTGGGAAAAATTACCTTTATTTCAAAGTCAGTATGGTTTAAGTACAGAAATTAAACAAAAAATTCGTCGAATGCGATTGCAACAAAACCCTATACGATTAGCAAAAGCTTTAAGAGACTATGGCACAGGCCATATGCCCAATTTATGGCCCGAAATAGCAAACATTACAGTTCCAACGTGTATAATTGTAGGAAGTTTAGATGAAAAATTTATAAAAACTGCTTATAATATGTGCGATTTAATACCAGAAACGAGCTTATATGAAGTTGATGGTAGTGGTCATACTGTACATGTGGAAGAAATGACAGAATTTGATAAAATAGTGTTAGGTTTTATTTTTAAGGAGGAGCAAAATGACTAGACAATGGGAAACAATTAAAGAATATAAAGAGATTAAGTACGAATTTTATAATGGTATAGCAAAAGTAACTATCAATAGACCTGAAGTTCGTAATGCATTTACACCAAATACTGTACAAGAAATGATAGATGCTTTTACAAGAGCTAGAGATGATCAACGTATTTCAGTTATTGTCTTAACAGGTGAAGGTGAAAAGGCATTCTGTTCAGGTGGAGACCAAAAAGTACGTGGCCATGGTGGTTATGTTGGTGATGACCAAATTCCGCGTCTTAATGTGTTGGATTTACAAAGACTTATACGTATTATTCCAAAACCAGTAATTGCGATGGTTAGAGGATATGCCATCGGTGGAGGAAATGTCTTGAATGTTGTTTGTGACTTAACAATCGCCGCAGATAATGCAATATTTGGTCAAACAGGACCAAAAGTAGGATCATTTGATGCTGGTTATGGTTCAGGATATTTAGCTCGCATTGTAGGACATAAAAAAGCACGTGAAATTTGGTATTTATGCCGTCAATATAATGCACAAGAAGCTTTAGATATGGGCTTAGTAAATACCGTTGTACCTCTAGCTGATATAGAGGATGAAACAGTAAAATGGTGTGAAGAAATCATGCAACATTCTCCTACAGCATTAAGATTCTTAAAAGCGGCAATGAATGCTGATACTGACGGATTAGCAGGATTACAACAAATGGCGGGCGATGCTACGCTATTGTATTATACAACTGATGAAGCTAAAGAAGGTAGAGATGCGTTTAAGGAAAAACGTAACCCTGATTTTGATCAATTCCCTAAATTCCCGTAAGCAAAATTGCTTAAAAGCAATACATTAATAAGTTAGTGTGTTGTGACTATAAGTTATGAGGCTAAGCTAACAAAAATCGTTAATTTCTATTAGATAATATAGAAATTAACGATTTTTTTATACAATTTTATAGCCATTTATTCACTATTTTATACTTAGTCGTAAGTATTAGGATCAAAAAAAGTGTTCAAGCTCATAAATCCAATATTTATAAAATATACATTTCATTAAGGAAAAAAGTTGAAATATAATATGAAAATATAGTTTTTAAATTTATTATTAAAAAGCAATTGTAAAACATGTAAATTGAGTGAAATTCGTTTTCAGAATATTCTATTGACTAATACTAGTAATGTTAAAATTTTTAAACATTTTGTTATTATATTTGACCAAAAATAAAATTTCTATTAATATAATAAAAAAGGGCAGAGGAGAGTAATGAATGGCACAATATAAAAATAAAGACCTTATGCAGGATATGTGTTTTCTGTTTTATGTTTCTAGTAAAGAGATAGTAAATAAATTTAATAAACATCTAAAGCAGTATGATATTAGCTTTCCCAATTATGTGGTGATGTTATATATTGAAAATTCGAAACCTGTATTTATAAAAACCTTATGCGATCAATTATATTTAGATTCTGGTACAATAAGCCCAATTATTAAAAGACTCGAAAAAAAAGGATTAATTGAACGTATGAGAACAGAAGAGGATGAGCGTAGAGTTAAAGTCCAATTGACAAAAAAGGGTAGTGGGTTAAAAGAGAAATTTGAACAAATTTCAGATGAAGTTTTAACACAGTTTAATATGAGTTCGGAAGATATAGATATATATTATAAATTAATGAAAAAGTTTGCTGAAAAAAACATCTATCAATAAAACGTATATATCTGAAAAATAAATCATAATATAAAAGAAGCCCGTAAATGAATTTTCTTTGAAATTCATTTACGAGCCTCTTTTATATCGTATTTCCTAAAACATAGATGTTTTTCCAGAAATTCACCTCTGTCTAAATATATAGACATTTTCCAGTAAAGTTCGCCTCATACGCCTCATTACAACGAATCATTTTAAATACAAGTATTTTTAATCACTATAATGACTGACTGTATGTTACAGTTCATCAATTTTTATGCTGAAGTCTGATGTTGGATGTTAATACGCATAAAACAACATGTATGTATTCAATTAGGTTTTAGGCTCAAATATTGAATACATATATAGCCATAGTTAAAATTGATAAAAATATTTAAACTACAAATTAACATATTGTTATTCATAGTGTTCTTTTATATAAAGCTCTAATCTTCTCATAGCCTCTTTTAAAGCATCAAGTTCATAGGCGTAAGAAATACGCACATGGCCTTTACCGATATCTGTAAAAGCAGAACCTGGTACCATTGCAACATGTGCTTTTTCAAGTACATCTACGCAAAAATCAAAATCATTTTCAGTGAAATTTTCAATACTTGTGAAGATATAAAAAGCACCTTCTGGTTTAGCGTTGAGTTTAAAACCTAAAGCTTGAAGTTTTGTGATTAAAAAATCTCGTCTTTCAATATATGCTTTGTTCATATAATGAGGCGCGTCTAATCCTTCGTTTAACGCTGCTATACAAGCAATTTGAGCAGGTACATTTGCGCAAATACAATTATAAGCATGCATATATGTTAACTTTTCAATTAAATATTCAGGACCTATTAAAAAACCAATACGAATACCAGTAGCAGAATGAGATTTACTTAATCCACTTACAAGCAATAATTGATCACGGATTGATTCAAATTCAGCAAAAGAACAGTGTTTATTACTAAACGTATTCTCTGCATAAATTTCATCACTAATGATAAAGATTTCTTCGTTTTTTAACACTTCTGTAAGTGCATGAACTTCATCATAAGTTAAAATGACACCAGTAGGGTTAGTAGGATAATTTAAAAGAATTGCTTTTGTTTTTGGTGATATATTTTGCTTGATTGCTTCAGGCGTTATTTTGAAATCTGATTTTGTAGTGTCGATATATATCGGAATTCCACCAAGTGTTTTAATTAATGGGATATAACCGGCATAAATAGGACTAGGGATCAATATTTCATCACCTGGGTTAATTATGCTTCTTAAAGCTGTGTCTAGTGCTTCACTAGCACCATTTGTAATAATGATTTCATCAGAACTATAATGAAAACCATAACGTTGTTTAAAGTAATGACCGACTGCATTACGTGTTTCAAGTAATCCTTTGTTATGGGAATATTTCGTTTGGTTTTCTTTTATTGCATTAATATATGCGTTTTTTACGACATCAGGCATAGGGAAATCTGGTTGTCCGATTGTTAAATTGATACAATCATCAATATCTTTAATTTTATTTGAAAATTGCCTAATACTTGGTGCCGTTAAAAATTTAGAATTGTCGTTTAAAGATAGCTTCATTGTTTTTCACCTCAAAATAAAAATACCGATCTGTAGATAAATAAGTATGACTAGCTTTTAATATCAAATTACTACTATCATAACATATTTGAAACAACTACAAATCGGTTGAATATCGTATTAATCTTTAAAATTGGCAGGGGATTGCAAGTTTATGACTGGATTGGTCCACTTAGATATAAATCTTGTTGATAATACATATACAATAATACTTGTGAGTAAGATTAGATAGATATAAGTCATTATAGAGATCTGATCTTTAAATGGATAAATATCAAAACCACGTATAATACCAATTACAATGCCGTGTAGTAAATATACATACATAGTGCGACGACCAATGTATGTGAAAAATCTTTCTTTTTCAGGTACTAAATTAAGGAAAGAAAACATTGTAATTAAAATAATAAAGTATAATAGTAATCGTTTAATTGGACTATATAAATCTTGTTTACCTTCCAGTGACATATACGGTGAATCACCTAAAAGCCAATCAGCGTTTATAGGATGTAAAGTATAAATGATATAAAAAAGGAGTAGGATGCTGACAGCGATCGGCATGAATTTTTTACTTCTTAATAAACGTGTATGTTCACTAGTAAATAAATAACCTAAATAAAAAATAGGGAAGAACATGATTGTTCTTGAAAAACTTAAATAATTGTCAATATCATCTGAATAACCTGCAAATAAAGAAATAATGATGGATATTGGTAATACAAAATATGGTTTATAATCTTTGACTATAACTAATATGACATGGAAGAAGAATAATGTAAGTAAAAACCATAATGCAAATACAGGGTCAAATGGATCAAATTTAACACTGTCTTCTTTTCCTGTGAAATAGTAGTAAAAGGTAAAAAAGCCAAAGAAAATAAAATAAGGTACCAATAATTTTTTTGAAACTTTTTCTAGATAACCAGCCTTGCCTGCTTTTTTAGCAAAATAACCTGAGATGAACAAAAAGCATGGCATATGGAAACTATATATAGTTAAATAAAGTGACGAAAGATATTTACTTTCTTCAGTATATGGTTGTAATAAATGACCAAATACAACAAGAAATATTAATATCATTCTCGCATTGTCGAAGAAATAATCTCTTTCTTTTATCTGTGTCATGTAGTTGCTCCTTTTTTAATGCAGGTAAAAATTTATAATCACTGTTTCTAATTTATTATAAAACATATGACAAATGCAACAAAACCGACTGTTTTGTAGATTATTATTGTATATTATGCGGAATAACATTATAATATTAGAAAATAAAATAATAAATTTAAATGCTATTAAACATTTTAATTAAAGTAGTGGAGATGAAACAACATGTATAAACAACTAGAACAATTAATTACACTTACAAGTAATGATTTAAATTTAGTCAGTAGAAGGTTCGGCCAACGTACAGATTTAACTTCCGAACAGTTAGAAATGTTAAGGATTTTGTATCATTATAATGTGCTATCGCAGTACGATTTAACAATGAAAATTAATAAAGAACAGTCTATAGTGTCTAGGTGGATCAAAAAGTTATGCCAAATGGGCTATATTACCAGCAAACAGTCAAATAAAGATTTAAGGTGTAAAGATTTAATGATTACAGAAAAAACGAAAGCCCTTGTCCAGCAAATTAACGAAGTTAGGGTAGCTTTGATTGAAGCAAGATGTCAAAATTTAACATCAAATGATATTGAAAACTTAAATTACTTATTAAATAAATTAAACAACCATCATAATTATATAAAATAGACGATAAACAATCGCTAAAATTTCTAGCAGCATCTGATAATAAAAATTAAAAATGACTGCAACAAAATTTTTATGATTAAAATATAGAACTAATCCTTATGAATAAGGATTAGTTCTTTTTAATGTTATAAAGCTCAAATTAATCAAAACGTTTAGAAACAGAAAGTTAAAATTCATATTTAATAATTGAAAAAGAGTTTGCATTACCCAAAAGAAGTTATTGTTATAGTTTTAAAGGTTTCTAAAATAATTTGGAAAATCCGTGTTGCTATAAAATAAACAAAGCAATGTGACTAATAAACAGAACTATAGGCTCTAGTTAGTAATAGAATTCCTAAATTGTATTACATTATATAAAAAATAAACCTTAGGTAAAATATCACCTAAGGTTTATCTATGTTTTTAAATATACATAATTATGGTTTATTGTTATTTATATGTGTTTATATCAAAATATTTACCTAATTTATTCATAGAATCATAGAACCCTTTAATACGTGTAGCATTATGAGATGCCCATGCTACATCAGTTGCATATTGATGTACGCCTGGATTATCAGGGTTCCAACGCATTTTATATAAAGTGTTTTGCCCTTGATTGATGTATGAATTAGCGATGAATTTAGCACCACCGACAATTGCTTTTTTAACAGTATCCCAACCATTATTTTTAGCGGTAGCAAAACCTTGTTTTACAGGATCTTTATCAACGGCTCCAATACCGAACATATTGTAATATTTTTTAGCACCATTAGTAACAACTTTATTATTTACTACGTCGCCACCATTAGCAAGCTTAGAAGTACCGTTTCCAGTTTCAAGTAGAGCATGAGAAACTAAGTAAACTTCATTGATATTATAAGTTTTTGCAGCTTCACTAAATGCTTCACCTTGACCTTCTAATATACCTTTACCAACTAGTAATTTATCTAAATCAGTACCAGAAATATTTTGAGATTTATCTAGGCGTAAGAATTGGTATTTTTGGGTTGGATCTTTAGCAAGTTTACTACTATTCATAGCATTTTTAATCTCACTCGCTGTTGCATCTTCCCATTTTCCAGGTGTACGTTGAATTTGAGGTTTGAATTTCATACCATGTTGTAACGCGACAGCCTGATCTAAAGTAAGATTAGATTTATAATATTTTACTAGTTCTTTACGCAAATCACTTTCTTTAATCCAAACAATTTTACCGTTTGATAACTTACCATGATACCAAGTTACACCATTAATGATTTGTTTTTCAAAAACAGTAAAGATGCTTTCATGGAAACCTTTCAATGATCCAGCTGATTTTGTAGCGTTAGGATTCAAGTAATAATTACCGCTTGCATTGTAAATAACATAGTCGAATTTTTGTGGTGTGACAGCTGATTGTGTTTGAGTTTTATTTAAATCTTTAGCTGAAATCCATCCAGTTTTATTATTTACATTTCCATATAGATACTCATCTTTATCAACAAACACAGATTTTGATGCGTTAAATTTACTATTCTTAATATTATTTTGAGTATCTAATTGCTGAGCTTTTGTACCCCATGGAATTGCATATAAACCATTGTTCGTTGCTTTTACAGTATATTGTCCAGTTTTAGCTTTTGTTTTGCTTAAGTCACGCGTATTTATATCTTTAGTATTAACCCAACCAATAGGTGTATTTTGTTTAGTATTTTGAATTAACACGTAAGTGTTATTACCTTGCGTACGTTGTTTAGTTACCGTATACGTACGGCCAGCAAATTTCGAAGCATTTTTACCTTTTTTATCATAAACAGTTGTTTTAATACCAGAATTATTTGTATTTAATTGTCCGATTTTACTAACTGATGTCGTTGGTGTAGCAGTAGCTTTTGTAACTGCTTCCTTAACAGTGATATCACCTGTTTGCATCCAACCCAAGTTAGTATTTGTTTTATTATCTGTAATTAAATAAAATGAATTATTTCCTAATGTAGCTTTTTTGCTTAATTTATAAGTTTTACCATTTACATAAGATTTTTGAATACCTTTTTTATCATATACAGATGTATAAACACCATGATTTGTCTTAGCCACTGTACCTTGTTGATTTGTAAGTGTATTGACAGTTAAATGATTATTTGAAGTAGGGGAAGTAGCTGTTTTGCTTGTCGAAGTTAATTTACTTAAGCTTACCCAACCAGATAAATTATTTACTGTGCCATAAACATAATTTGTTTTGCCAATTTGCTGTTGTTTTGATGCTTTGAATGTTTGACTAGAACTACCTGAAACTGTGCCTGCTTTTTGAGAACTAGTGCCCCAAGGTACAGTATAAACAACTTCACCAGGTTTGATTTTATAGGATTGGTTGTTTTTAACAACGGACTTAGCAGAGTTATAACTTACATCATTTTGATGTACCCATCCTATTAAATCACCTTTATTATAATCAGAAACTAAATAAAAGTTTTTGTCTCCTAAAGTGGCTGATTTTGTAACTTTTAAAGTTTGATTTGTTTTACTTGTTTTCTTACCATTTTGATCATAAACAGTGGTATATAAACCATCATTACTTGTATTTATACGACCAACACCGTTGTTAGTTGATACTGTTAATTTACCAGTATTAGTAGATGGTTTTGTAGTAGAACCATTTGATTCGTTCTTGCTTCCACTTGTACTTCCAGATGAAGTGGTACCCCAAGCAGCAGCTTTACCTGTTTTAATTAAATATTTTTCATAAATTAAATCATAAAGTTCATCATAACTATAATTATGGTTAGCTAAATAACCATGAGGGTCGATATGATCTGATCCACCTAAATAATTACTTACAGCTTTATGCGTCCAAACAGTTCCAACACCATCGTACTCAGCGCTATCAGGAGCAAGTCCATAATATTGTAGGTTTGTAGCTGCATAGTCTGCGTAGTTATTGATTGAACGCGCAAATGAATCATAGTCATGTGTATGGACTAATTCTACATGAATAAAGCGATCGTTTGCAGCTGGGCCAGCTCCCCATGCTAAATAATCTGTATTAGCTGTTTCAATTATACGATTACCATCTACATATGCATGTACAAATGCGCTATTATAATTATTTTTCATGTAATTAATTTCACCAGTAATTGTTGAATTATCGTTTGCAGTATCATGCATAACGATACCTTCAGGTTTACCATAACGATATTGATATTTTGGTAAATAACTTGCGATATCTTGTTCATAGTTAGGAGCTTTGAAGTTGTTTTTACGAATATAATTATTTATTGATGAATTTACTTTTGGCGTATATTTAGGTAATGAACTTTTAGTTGTAGATTCTTTAGTGACAGCTGATCTTGTAGCTATAGTAGGAGTACTAACTGATCTAGCCATTCTTAATTTTGGTGTTGCATCACTTTTATAAATTTGACCCGTTTTAGCTGAAGTATTTATATCTGAATCTAAAGTATTAACCTTTTTAGTTTGTGCTTCTTTGTCAGACTCATTTGTAGTAGTTGAATCGTCAGAGCTTACCTCTGTATTAGAAACTTCTGAATCATTATCATTTTGAGCAACATTAGTGCTGTCATCTTTATCATCTGCAACGTTAGTGTTATTATCTTTGTCTTCAGTCTCGTTAGAAGCATTATGAGTTTCATTATCAGTATCAGAAGTTGAATCGTCAGAGCTTACCTCTGTATTAGAAACTTCTGAATCATTATCGTTTTGAGTAACATTAGTGNNNCATCTGCAACGTTAGTGTTATCGTCTTTGTCTTCAGTCTCGTTAGAAGCATTATGAGTTTCATTATCAGTATCAGAAGTTGAATCGTCAGAACTTACCTCTGTATTAGAAACTTCTGAATCATTGTCGTTTTGAGTAACATTAGTG
>NZ_JAESLS010000005.1:119978-270652 GCF_017892745.1 Staphylococcus sp. GDY8P45P
ATCTGCAACGTTAGTGTTATTGTCTTTGTCTTCAGTCTCGTTAGAAGCATTATGAGTTTCATTTTCAGTATCAGAAGTTGAATCGTCAGAGCTTACCTCTGTATTAGAAACTTCTGAATCATTATCATTTTGAGCAACATTAGTGCTATCATCTTTATCATCTGCAACGTTAGAAGCATCATTATTTATATTTTGCGAATCAGAAGTTGGTTGTTCAGAATTTATCTCTGTATTAGAAACTTCTGAATCATTATCGTTTTGAGCAACGTTAGTGTCGTCTGTATCTTCAGAACTGTTAGACGCAACATGATTTTCATTTTCGGAATTAGAAGAAGGTACCTCTGTATTAGAAACATCTGAAGTATCGTCATTTTGAACAACATTAGCATTATCATCTGTATTACCTGTAACGCTAGAAGCATCATTACTTTCATCTTGAGCACTTTCATTTTGAGCGTCAGTTGCTAATTGTTCAGTATGAGTCTCTGTGTAATTATTGACGTCAGAATTATTTTGGTCTTCTTGATTCTGAGTAAGATATGTATTTTGACTTGATGTGTCTTTATTAAGTTCATCTAACTGTGCATCATAATTTTCAGGTTCATCAGATTTAAGCTCTTGCACTTGACTTGGATCATTGTATGTTTGTGTTCCTGAAATATTTGTCGTTGGTTTACTTACTTCAGATTTTATTTCTTCGCTTTGTTTTAAGGTATTTTCATCATTTAACACATTTTTATTTGATTTCTGATCTTGTGTACTATCAGCTGCATGTGCATAATGGGTTGTCAAAGCTGTACCTGCTAATGTCAATGCAACTATTGAAGGTACCTTATAATTCAACTTTTTATTAGTCATTTAACTGCCCCTTTTATTATTAATATTTAATACCATTATAATACGAAGATAGTTTAATTGAATTGATTTCATAGATTTGTAATATAAAATTAATCTTATTAAGACACTATAAAAGAAGATATAATTTAAAAAAAGGCGGAAATACGCCTAATTTTAAATATATTAAAATATTACACTCTTTAGAATATTACATTGTAAAGATGTACATTAAATACAACTTTATTAAATCCTTTAGCTTAAATTGTTTTATTCATTAAAATATGTTCAATATTTTCCTCTAAAAAAATATCACCTGAAGCTTTATAACCTAAGGATTCATAAAAGCGTTGCGCATGACATTGGGCATTAAGCGATAACGTTTGATATCCACGATTTTTAGCTGCTTCTTCAATAAAAAGCATTAATGCTTTGCCATAACCTGACTTTCTGTGTGTCGGTAAAATTGCTACACGCTCAATTTTCGCTCCATTTTGATAGGGTCTAAATCTTCCAGTAGCAAATGGGGAGTGCTGTTCATCATAACCAATAACATGAGTGGCGGATGATTCAAATTGGTCTATTTCATTTTCAACTGGCACACCTTGTTCACGAACAAAAACTGCTTTTCTAATTTCATATGCGTCATCTAACATTTCGGATGTAGTAACTACTTCGAACATGATAAAACCTCACTTTTTTAAATATAATAAAACTACCCTATCACAATTATAATGTAATAGGGTAGTTATTTAATGAATTATTGAGCTTCTTGACGTACTAATGCAGTATATTGCCAAAAAATTCTCATTTGTGCAATATTCCAATTGTTCATGCCCATGGTAAAACCGGATGGTCTAAATAAATTAACATCTGTTACTTCAAGCGCTGCTGCAATTAAATATTGTAGCGGTACACTGAGTTCTTTCATTGTTTCAGTTATACCATTTTGATCATAAACCCAAGAAAAAGGTAGTTCTGATTCAAAAACATCAACTTTATCAAAAATTTCAGGTAGGGCTACGATATAACATGCGCCATCTACAACAGGATTGGTTTCACTATCCTTGTAGTAGATTCGTAAAGCTTCATAGTTTTCACGATGTGCGTGATTAACATAGAAAAATTCATTTCTAAAAAGTGCCATATCTTTACTATGGATTAATTGCTGTTCTAAAACGTTAAACATACCGTTTATATTTGCTAATTTTTCATATGTTTTTCGTGACATGTCGCGATCTCCTCTCTACAGCCTAATATAAATTTGTTTGTAATTCTTGCGTGTTTTGTTGTTGGTTTGGATCCTGTTGCTGTTGATTAGGATCTATTTGTTGGTTTGAATCAGGTTGTTGATATGAATCGTTTGGTTGCTGTGTCGTTTGATTATTATCTTGTCGATTCATATTATCTTGTTGGTTTTCATTTGTTGAATTTGTGCCTTGTGAATTTGAATTATTTTGTTCTGATTGTGAATTTGAATTGTCTTCATCTTGTTCAGAGCTATCTTTTTGATTTTTACGTAATAAGCTACTGTCAATTTCAGTTTGTGGTACGAGTGTACCATAAAAGTCGATAACACGTTTATTCAAGAAATCGTCTGTATCCTTAATTTTAGGTAAATTTAAATCGCTGCGCAAAAGGTTTGCAGTATCTTTTATATTTTTAATATTAGGATTATAGTAATAAACACCATTCAAATAATCATCTTGACCTTCTAGTTGTTTACTTTTAATTTCAACATCATCTTTTAAGTAAGAAGTGGCTAATGCTTTTACTTCTTTATAACTTAAATTATGTTTAGCATTTTTTCCTACTATTTCAATTACATCATCTAATTTACTGAAAGAATCTGCCTTTTGAGCTTTAATAAATAGCTTTTTGATTAAATCCATCTGTCTTTGACCACGTTTTAAATCTGAATCTTGATGACGTGTTCTAGCAACTGCTAAAGCTTCATCTCCATTTAGCTTTTGATGTCCTTTTTTCACTTTAATTTTCCCAGTATCGTTTGTATTTGGTTCAGAAATATTATATGGCACATCATATTCAATGCCACCGAGTTCATCAACGGCATCCACGAATGCTTCCATGTTAATTCTTACATAATAATCAACAGGAACATTCAATGTAGCTTCTACAGCATCCATAGAAGCTGTAGGTCCATCGTATGCATGTGCATGTGTGATTTTATCATAATAGCCAACTTCTGGAATGTAACTAATCGTATCGCGTGGAATACTTAGCATTCGAATTTGTTCTTTATCTGCATTAAAAGTAGATAATATCATTGCATCAGTTCTTGATTGTTCAGTACTTTGACCATTTTTTTGACGACCACTATTATCATCGATACCTAAAAATAAAATAGAAATTGGATCTTTAGACGGGTTTATTTTCGATTCACGAATACTTGATTCTCTTGATGTATCGCTCGTATTCAATGAATGTTCAAATGCACCTTGTGACGATTTAAGTAATAAAACGGCAAATATAACTGGAACAACTACAAGAATTAAAGATAGAAATATTAAAAAGTATTTTAAAAATTTATTCATGTATGAAGCTCCCCATCGTATGTGATTTTTTTGTATATTACAATATTGATCTAATGTTAAGTTTTTGATTGTTTGATTAAAATATTGTAAAGAGAAATTTGTACTATAACTTATAATTTTATAACTAACATTAAAAAATATCAACTAAGAATTTATCCTACTAAAGTTTGAATTATAAATTGGCGTACAGTTGACCATTAAAATATTCTTAATGAAAATAAAAGAAATAATTATAAGAAAATCAACATAGCTAAAAATGATTTATTTATGAACATACGATATAATTAACATATGTTAAATGTTATTGTTCATTGATAACATTAATATTTTTATTAAAGTGAAATTTTTAAACAGAGATTTTAAATTCAAAACGATTTTTGGTATTTATTAAATCAATTCGACGATGAGATAATACCTTGTGAATAATTGTTTAATATATTGGAGTTTCAAGGAGGATATAACCATGAAATCAGAATGGTTGGATAAATTAGATGAAAGTTTAGTAAAAACATTTTATGAAGCGCAAACCGACAAAGAAATAGAAGAAGGGTTTAGTGGGAACTTAACGTTTGGCACTGCTGGTATACGTAGTACCTTTGGTTTAGGACCAGGTCGATTGAATGCATTTACAGTCCGTAAAGTAGCATTAGGCTTATCACAATATTTGAAAGAAAAATATGATAATCCATCTATCGTAATCCATTTTGATACAAGATTATTATCTAAGGCATTTTCAGAAGAAATGGCGTCTGTTTTAGCTCAAAATAATATTATTACGATTTTATCAGAAAATTATAAATCTACACCAGAATTATCATTTGCGGTTAGGTATTTAAAATCAAGTGCAGGTGTGATGATCACTGCCAGTCATAATCCTAAAAACTATAACGGTATTAAAATATACGATCAAAATGGTGGCCAATTATTGCCAGATGAATCAGAAGATTTAAGTCAATATATTAACGCTATTGAACGTCCATTACAAATTGATGGAGGCAATTTTAATTCATTACTAAATGATAAAAAAATCACATATATGTCACATGAAGTTACTGAAGCTTATAAAAGTGAAGTGAAAGATTTAGTGGGGGACATTCCTGAAAAAGATGCAAAAGTAGTACTGACGAGTTTACATGGTACAAGTTTACCTTTAACTTCTACAATATTATCAGAATTAGATTATGATAATTTTGTTATTGAAAAAGAGCAATCCACACCAGACGGTAATTTTCCAACTGTTGCGATAGCTAATCCTGAAGATGAAGCTGTGTTCGAACGTGGTATAAAGCTGGCAAATGATACTGATGCACAATTAATTATAGCAACTGATCCTGATGCTGATAGATTAGGTTTAATTGAACGTTATGATGACGAAACATATAGGTATTTTAATGGAAATGAAATTGGTATATTACTTACTAAATTAAGGTTTCAAGATTTAGTAGAAGAGGGTAAGCAACTTTACATGATTAAATCTATAGTCACAAGTGAACTTGCGGAAAGACTAGCTTTAGCATTAGATGTTGAAGTAAATAATGTATTAACAGGATTTAAATATATTTCAAATTTATTGGAAAAAGAAAGCACACATCAAGATAAACAATTACTAATTGCTTTTGAAGAAAGTCATGGCTATTTAGCAAAACCATTTTCGAGAGATAAAGATGCAATCCAAATGGTACCTTTATTAATCAAATATAAAAATTTATTAGCGAATAATGGAATGACATTTAAAGATACGATAGATGATATATATGCTCATATCGGTGCATATAAAGATAAAACTTTATCACCGACTTTTGAAGGTGCAGAAGGTATTGAAAAGATCACTAAAATAATGGACCAATTTAGAAATGAAGATGTTTCAACAATTTGTGGTCTTGAAGTAAAACAAATTGAAGATTATCAACTAGGTACCATTAAAAATGTAACAGAGGGTAGTACCGAAGCTTTGTCTTTACCTGAGACAAATTTAATTCGCTTTATTTTTGATGAAGGTTTCATTGCATTGAGACCTTCTGGTACTGAACCTAAAATTAAATTGTACTTCTCGTTAAATATAGAGGATATTGATGCCTTAACAAACCAATTTAAAGATGAATATATCAATCATATAAAATAACAACAAAGAGGCAACAACATGAAAGTCAACAAATTTAAAATATTTATTGTTTTGATCATTTTCATATTTTTGATTTTAGGATTTACTGGATACAGACACTATAAACAAATGAAAGATTATATCAGTCCTTCAAAGATTTTGACCAAAGAAAATGAAAAGCAATCATCGAAAAAACAAAAAAAGTTAAAAACGGTTGTTGATCACAAACATCCACAAATTAATAAAATTGATGAGTATTTAGAACAAACTCATTTTAATGGAACCATTGCGCTTTTTGAAAGAGGTAAACTCAAACTGAATAAAGGCTATGGTTATCAAGATTTTGAAAAGAATGAAGAAAATAATGCCAATACGATGTTTTTAATAGGTTCAGCACAAAAATTTATGACAGGCATCATGTTAAAACAGTTAGAAATTGAAGACGAGATTCATATGATGACGCCTGTGAAGCATTATTTAGAATGGTTTGACTCAAATTATCCACTATCTATAAAACAACTGATGTTACATCAAAGTGGATTATATAAATATAAAGCTAATCCAAAATTTAAAGATTTAAATGATGCAACACATGCAATACAACAGAGAGGTATCAATCCCTTAGAATATAATAAATATCAATATAACGATGCTAATTATTTAATATTGTCAAAAGTTATAGAAGAAGTAACACATAAATCTTATACGCAAAATTTAAATGATAGATTAATAAAGCCATATAATTTAGAATATACAGCGCGATATAATAATGTGAATTTCAAAAAATATATGGCTGTTGGTTATAAAAATGATAAATTAACTGGAAAACGTATCCGTCAAAAACCTAATATTTTAAATCAATATGATGGGGCAGGTAACATTTATATGTCTCCTTATGATATGGGGAAAGTAGTATTAAATTTGCAAGATAATAGAATTTTTGATTCAACAACTACCATGCCCTTTATTCATGAAAGTTTAACTACACAATATCCTAAACCATATCGATATGGATTTTATTCATTTGCTGATAAAAATAGAATTAATGGTATCTTTTTTGGTAATATATTCACAGTATATTTTAATGATAATTATGTAATTGTATTAGCAACAAATTATGACAACAGTAAAATTAATAACGAATATAAAATGAAACATATTTACTTTAAGTTATTACATCAAGGTGGTCACTATAACAGAGTGAAACAGCTATATTGAAAAATTAGGTGATAGGTGTATAAATATCTCTTATAAAAACATAACCGCCAATTTCTATCGTTTTTTTATAGAAATTGACGGTTTTTTACTTTTTATAAAAATGCTTCAAATTCAATAAAATTAATGTTTCTAAGAGTGAATCTGAGATTAATGTTAAATTCATATATTTAAGATTTCTCATTAAATTAGTTTATCTATGAATTTAATAAGATGAAAATATCTTTGTTTATCTACAAAATAGTTATTTTTATGATTTGTAAGGTGCTGACTGGATAATCGTATGTGAGAAAAAGTCCAGATTCGAACTTATACCCATGATTAAAACGGTCAAGATTCAAAAAGATTCTAGGGCACCATTGATTCATCTCAGACACAATTATATTGTTAGCGTATGACTGAACTGAAAATAGAAACGCCCACTTCTCAATTATTGAGTTAGTGGGACTTATGCATGAGCTTTAGCTCAGGTAATCATTTTATATTTTTACCAATTCTAGTCATCTTTGTTGGGGTGGTAAGGAGAAATCTTTTTAATAAAATTAAATTTCTGTCTTACTTCTTTTTTATTGAAAACGTATATTTTTGTTACAACCGTTTTGTGTATTTAAAATTTACTTACAATACTTTAAAGCATCAATAAACATCTGCTTAAAGATATTTGCTTGTACTGACATTACTACGGTTGTATTAGGAAATTGAGATTTGAAATCAACTACTGAAGCACCCTTGGTTAATTTGCCATCTGTTTCAATTTGCACATCAGCTTCTTGTACATCAAAATGTTCTGGATGTAGTAGGTAAAGCAATGTGTAGGCATCATATACATTAATACCTTTTTCAAAATCGTCTCCTCTATAATGTTTGAATAACTGATGTAACATCTTTCCTGTTTCGTTGATTAAGCTTAGCTCATTGATTGTGTCATGCGTTAAACTAGAACTTCTAGCAACGTCTAATCCTACCATTGTTAAGGGCAGACCAGAATTAAACACGATTTGAGCAGCTTCGGGATCACAATAAATGTTAAATTCAGCTAATGGTGTTACATTACCTCGAGT
This sequence comes from Staphylococcus sp. GDY8P45P, assembly GCF_017892745.1. Lineage (NCBI taxonomy): Bacteria > Bacillati > Bacillota > Bacilli > Caryophanales > Staphylococcaceae > Staphylococcus > Staphylococcus sp. GDY8P45P. Next base: position 127,745 of record NZ_JAESLS010000005.1, read on the forward strand.
TGCTGAGCCGCCCATTAACACAATTTCTTTAATAAATTTCTTTACTTCAGGATAAGTCATTAATAATAATGCAATATTCGTCAACGGGCCAATGGGGATAAGTGTGATGGGTGTTTCACTTTTGACTAAAACGTCTCTCATGGCCTCAACGGCATGAGTAGAATCGAGATCACTTTCATTGATTTCTGGGAAAGTATATCCTTCCATTCCTGATTCACCGTGTACATCACTTGCATCTACTATATCTGATAATAGTGGTTGTGAAGCACCTCTATGTACAGGTATGTCACTATTAAAGAAACGTTTGAGTTTTAAAGCATTAGCAGTCGTTTTTTCGATACCAACGTTACCATTGACTGTAGAAATCATTTTCAAATCAAATTCTGGATGGTTTATTGCAAAGCTAATCGCTGCTGCATCATCAATGCCTGGGTCTGTATCAATAATAATTGGTTGTTTCATAATTTATTTAATCCTCCTATTGCAAAAATAACATTATCAATTATATTCTACATCTTTTGTGGAAAGAAATGTTACAAAGTAAATTATAGATTGAAAGCATAGGGGAGGTTAATAAATAAAACTATAAAAAAAAGACTTCTCTTTCGAGAAGTCTTTTTTGGGTTTATAAGTGGCTTGAGTGTCCACCTTGCATTACCCAATACGTACCAATAACTGTAATTAGAGTAATGATAACCGCAAATATAACTTTAAATCCTTGTAAGTTTCCATCTTTACCTTCAGTTAAGTGCATGAACATTAATAATTGTACTGCAGCTTGGATAAAGGCAAAGCCAAAGATGATTGTAATCTTAGCATTAAGTGCCATTGATGTGTATAAGGTTACGAATACTGCTAAAATAGTCAATACGATTGAGCCAATAAAACCGACTGTGTGTTTTACAATTGTATTCATCCGCTAAACACCATCCCTATCATATATACGGCAGTAAAGATGAAGATCCAAACAACATCTAAGAAGTGCCAGTATAAGCTTACTATAAATAACTTAGGAGCATTATCTTTATTTAATCCACGCATTGCAACTTGAATTAATAAACATGTAATCCAAACAATACCTAATGATACGTGGGCACCGTGAGTTCCTAATAGAATAAAGAAACTAGACCAATAAGAACCAATAGTTAAGTTAACACCTTCTGAAACATAGTGAGCAAACTCATAAATTTCAAAGCCTACGAACACAAGTCCGAATAGTAAAGTGATAACCATCCATATTGTCATTAATTTTGCTTTTTCTTGTCTCATATAGTAAATAGAAATACCACAAGTATATGAACTAATTAATAACGCAAATGTCATTATTAAAACTAGGGGTAATTCGAACATCTCAGTTGTCATTTTACCGCCATAGTCGCCACCGTGTTGAAGCGTTAATAGGGTTGCGAATAGCGTACCGAATAATGAGACTTCTGCTGTAAGGAATATCCAAAAGCCAAGTCTATTTAAATTACCTTCATGCGAACGTTGATCAATAGTGTTTGCATCATGACTCATGACTTACAGCCTCCCTTTCTTTTATACGTGCTTCACGTAAACGTTTTTCGGTTTCTGCTACTTCAGAAGCTGGGATATGATAACCGTGGTCTACTTGGAAACTGCGGTAAATCATAGTACCAAAGATACCTATTAAGCAAATAACTGCAGGGAGTATTGTTTCGAAGACAAGGAAGAATCCTCCGATTGTGAAGAAAATTCCCATCCAGAAACCAACTGGCGTATTATTTGGCATATGGATATCAGAATAATTGTGATTATCTAAGTAGTGTCTACCGTGTTCTTTCATATTCACAAATGTATCGTAGTCATTCCAATCTGGCGTAACAGCAAAGTTGTATTTAGGTGGCATTGCTGAAGCAGTTGACCACTCTAATGTACGTCCTAAGCCATACCAGTTATCACCAGTAGCTTCACGTGGTGCTTTGAAGAAGCTGTATACGATACTAGCAACTAAGAACATAAAGCCTAATGCCATCATTAATGCTCCGACAGTAGAGATTGCGTTTAACATCCACCATCCATCTTCTGGCATATAAGTGTATAAACGACGAGGCATACCATCTAAACCAAGAATGAATTGTGGTATGAAACAAACGTTAAATCCGATTATGAATAACCAGAAACACCATTTGTTTAATGTCTCGTTCAATTTAAATCCAGTCATCTTAGGCCACCAGAAAATTAAAGCACCTAGACAAGCAAATACAACACCAGCCACTAATGTGTAGTGGAAGTGAGCAACTAAGAAGTACGTATTATGATACTGATAGTCGGCTGCTGCCATAGAAAGCATGACACCTGTTACACCACCAATTAAGAAGTTAGGTATGAAACCTAATGCGAATAACATAGGTGATTCAAAGGTGATACGGCCTTGATAAAGCGTAAACAACCAGTTAAAGATTTTAACACCTGTTGGTATACCAATCAGCATAGTTGTAATCGAGAAGAATGAGTTAATTAATGCACCATTACCCATAGTGAAGAAATGGTGAACCCAAACTAAGAAACTTAAGAATGCGATTCCTGCTGTTGCCCACACCATACTTTGGTGACCAAACAGACGTTTACGTGCAAATGTTGGAATGATTTCTGAATAAATACCGAATGCCGGTAGGATAACGATATAAACTTCGGGGTGCCCCCATACCCAGAAGAAGTTAGCCCATAACATTGGCATACCGCCATTTGCGACTGTAAAGAATGCAGTATCGAAGATTCTATCTGTTGTAAACAGTGCTAAAGCTACTGTCAATACTGGGAAAGCCAAAATAACGATTAATGCTGTAATGAAAGTAGTAACCGTGAACATTGGCATTTCCATAAATTTCATCGTAGGTGATTTACATCTAAGTATTGTTACAAAGAAGTTAATACCAGTCATTAGGGTACCTATACCAGAAATCTGTATCGCGATAAGGTAGTAGTTAACCCCAGGTCCTGGGCTGAATTCCCCTGCAAGTGGTGCATAGTTAGTCCAACCAGCTGCAGGTGAGCCTCCGATTATAAATGATAGGTTGAATAACAACATACCAGAGAAGAATAACCAGAAACTTACGTTATTTAATACAGGGAATGCAACGTCTCTTGCACCAATTTGAAGAGGTACAATAACATTCCATAAACCAAAAATGAAAGGCATCGCCATAAAGATAATCATTATTACGCCGTGCGTACTAAAGACTTCATTATAGTGGTTTCCTTCTAAGAATGTATTATCTGGAATTGCTAATTGTGTACGCATCATTAGGGCATCAATACCACCACGTACGAACATTAATACAGCACAGATTAAATACATAGCACCAATTTTTTTATGGTCAATAGATGTGAACCATTCTCTGTATAGATATTTCCACAATTTAAAATAAGTAATTACTGCGATCACTGCGATGATAGCAAACGGTGCACCAATTTGTGCCATTGTAATCATCCAGTTACCTTGAACGAGTAATTGATCCCATGGGAAACTCATTAATGTCCACCTCCATGTTCATGGTCTTTTTTCTCAGCTTTAGATGCTTCTTCATCTTTAGCACCTTCTGAGATTTTTTCCATTTCATCCATATTATGTGATTCTTCATCTTTGAATTCACTATTATATGGTTCATTATTGCCTAGAATCATAGCTTTCATACCATGACGTTCATAGTTAGCGTTTGTGATTTGTGGTTTACGTGCAGGTTTATTAGGTTTATCTAATACGTCCTCTTTAATTTCTTTAGGTGTGTTAAAGTTAGGATCTTTCTGTACGTAATTGAAACGATCATAAGCATGGAAAATATACTCAGGATCAGCTGCTGGATCAACAAACGCCATGTGCGTACCACTGAAAGTTAAGTTTTTATTTTCAGTAGTTGGTAAAAGTTGTTTATCAAAAGTATCTTGATCTAATTCCTTTTGACTTTGAGCATCTTTTACCCAATCCTTGAATTTACTTTGGCTTACTGAATTAACATCAAATGTTTGGCGAGCGAATCCTTCACCGTTGAAGTTTGAGTTACGTCCTCGGAACGTACCTTCTTCACTAGCCGTTAATGTCCAATCCATTGTCATACCAGTCATCGCATATTTTTGACCACCTAATTGTGGAATCCAGAAACTTGTCATCATATCCATTGATTGGAGTTTGAAGACAACAGGGCGATCTTTAGGTATTGTTAAGTGATTAACAGTTTCAATTTTTTCATCAGGATAACTGAAGAACCACTTATAACCAGCGCTTGTCGCATAAACAACAAGTGGATCGTCTTGTTTATCTGGTTTAGCTTCGTACATGTAAAGTGATTTTACTGTAGGGATAGCTAAAGCGATAACGATGATCACCGGAATGATAAACCAAATTGTTTCCATTAAAGCACTGTGATGCATCTTACCTGCTTCTTCTGTTTTGTGTAATCTATATTTAAATAGAAACAGAGTAAACATGATAAGTACGGCGGCAATAATAACAAGCATGAAGATGATTGAATACATAATCAAGAACTTCGAGTCACTTGCTACCGGCCCTTTTGGGTTTAAAACTTCTACATTTGAACAACCACTAAGTATAATTAGTGAGCCAAAGAGTAGAAGCAAAGACTTAAATTTTGACACTTTTTTGACCTCCTAATACTACAATTGTAGGGCTTACCATCAATTTTAAGATATTACGCAATATTTACAAGTGTTTGTGTAAAAAAAAATATTGTAAAATTAAAAGAAACCCAACAAACTCAACGTCTGACGGGCTTTCAAAGATTTGTTAAAATTATGTGTACATTTTGTGAAAAGTGTCATATTTTAGACGATAGGATAAATTCACACCAAATATTAATGATTTGATGTAAATTTCATAGTGACATATGTATTCATAAATTATTTTACTTCGATATATCTTACTGATTTATTCATTGCACCTTCTGAATCTTCTACAGTATATTCAACTTTATATTTTCCTTCTTTTTCTGTATTAATATTTCCATTTACTGAAATTTTGTGCGTCAAGTCACCATCTTCTTTGTCATAGGCACGTACACCATTTAATAAATTATAGTTATTTCCTTTATCAATGATTACATCGTTTGTTCCTTTTAATTCAGGTATAGAATTTTCTGTAGCTTCTGCACTTAAATTAGGTGAAACAAGTGTTGCAGATACACCGAGTGCTGATAATGACTGCATTAATTTATTCATAACGTAAACCTCCGTATGAGCGTCATTTATTTTTTATCTTAAATACACTATATGTTATTTTGAATGAAATTACATCGTACTATAGTCTTAATATAACGCAATAGTGTAAATTGAGTGATAATTTTTTGAAAAAATTCAGTTAATCGTAATATTTTTTGATTAACATAATAGCAATTAAACAAAATTGAGTGATATTCGAAGAAAACGTCATTAATGTTTGTTTTAAAATGGATGGATTATTTTAGAACATTATTTAAAAGCAGATATGTGGTGGGGCAGAAATCTCATTGAAATAATAGGCATCTTTTACAATTAAACTAAGTGATTTGAAAGGATTAATTAAGGTTAAAACAATCTTTAAATGATACAAGGCATATTGGTCAATGAGTAAAAGCGTTGCAGCATTACATAAAAAATAAACGTCAACTTCTATTGTAACAATCTAGAAATTGACGTTTATTTATTAGTAGTTAAAGATAAGGTATCTCAACTTTGTTCAGTTTTTGAAATATGTTTCTTAAAACAATAGTGTTATTCGATGCCTCTACGCATTTTTTCTGCCATAAGTGTATTGTTTAATACCATTGTAATTGTCATTGGGCCTACACCACCAGGCACAGGTGTAATAGCTCCAGCAATTTCTTTAACTTCATCATAGGCAATATCACCTTTTAATTTGCCGTTTTCGTCAGGTGTATTACCTACATCAATTACAACTGCGCCTTCTTTAACATCATCTTTAGTAACAAGACCAGGACGTCCGACAGCACTAACGATAATGTCAGCATTTTTTAAATGTTGATGCATATCTTTAGTTCTTGAATGCAAAATCGTAACTGAAGCGTTTTTTTGTAATAATAGTTTTGAAACTGGTTGACCTACAATATGACTTCTACCTATAACAACAGCATCTTTACCTTCTAAATCAATGTCAGCATGATTTAGTAACTCCATGATACCAAGTGGTGTACAAGGTACAAATGTTTGTTGGTCAATATATAATTTACCTATATTTTCAGGATGAAATCCATCAACATCTTTAGCAGGATTAATCGATTCTAATACTTTTTGTTCACTTACTTGATCTGGTAGCGGAACTTGAACTAATATACCACTCACACTATCATCTTCATTTAAGCGTTGAAGTTCGCTTAATACTTTATCTTCACTAGCACTTTCATCTAAATGTACGATTTCAGAAATCATACCGATTTTTTCTGCAGCTTTCTTTTTTGAATTCACATAACTTTTACTTGCACCATCGTTACCTACTAATATTACTGATAATTTTGGTGTGTAACCCTTAGTTTGTAAAGCCTCGACTTGATCTTTTAGACCTTGTCTATAATCCTTTGCGATTTGTTTACCGTCTAAAATTTTTGCGACCATGAAAAAATCCTCCTCCAATGTATGAACTTTACTTAACTTTAACATAATTACCATCATGTTTTTCAACCAAAAGACGAAAATTTAACGATTTTTTTGTGTTAAAGTTCGATTTTTGATTGAAAAAGCGATTTTTAGTTGTTATGCTATATCTGTAATATACATCTAATAGTCATAACATTTCAAATTTCTGAAAGGGTGTTCATTTTGAAAGTGGTAGTCATAATGGGTAGTTCTTCCGATTGGGAGACTATGAAAGAAAGTTGTCAAATGTTAGAGCAACTAGATATACCGTATGAAAAGAAAGTTGTTTCTGCACATCGTACGCCTCAATTAATGTATGAATTTGCTAAAGGAGCCAGAGATGATGGCTATGATGTCATTATTGCTGGTGCTGGTGGTGCAGCACACTTACCAGGTATGGTTGCCTCGATGACGACGTTACCAGTAATTGGTGTACCTATAGAATCTAAAAGCTTAAAAGGATTAGACTCTCTCCTATCTATTGTCCAAATGCCAGGTGGTATTCCTGTGGCTACAACAGCTATAGGGAAATCTGGGGCAAAAAATGCGGGAATACTTGCTGCCAGAATGCTCAGCATTGGTAATAAAGTAGTCCAAAAGAATTTGGAAAATTATGAAAAATCATTGGTTGAGAAAGTGAGTGAGATGCAACATGAACTTCAATAAACTATCATTTGGATCAACGATTGGAATTATTGGTGGTGGGCAATTAGGTAAAATGATGGCACAATCTGCTCAGAAAATGGGTTTTAAAGTTATTGTGTTAGATCCCGATGAAAATTGTCCATGCCAACATGTAGCACATCAGTTTATAAATGCAAACTATGATGACGAACAATCGCTTGTTCAACTAGGTGAATTATCCGACGTTATCACATATGAATTTGAAAATATTTCTGCGAATCAATTACAAACATTAGTTTCCCAATATAATATTCCTCAAGGTTATCAAGCTATACAACTATTACAAGATAGATTGATTGAAAAACAAACATTGCAAAATGCCGGAACTCAAGTAGCACCATTTATGAAGTTATCCGATGCAGACAGTTTATCTCAAGCTGTAGAAAATATTGGTTTTCCGTTTATGGTAAAAACAAGATTTGGTGGATACGACGGAAAAGGGCAAGCGCTTATTACAAATGAAGCAGATTTGGATAATGCTAAAACATTAATTAATAAACAAGAATGTGTTGCTGAAAAATTTTTAGAACTACAAAAAGAAGTTTCTTTAACAGTAACCATCGGTAACGATAATCAAATCACGTATTTTCCATTACAAGAGAATGAACATCAAAACCAAATATTATTTAAGACAGTTGTACCTGCTCGTGTACAACCACAAATTGAACAAATGGCACGAAAAGAAGTTGAGAAAATTATCAAACATATTCATTTTGTGGGTACGTTCACGGTGGAGTTTTTCATCGATACAAGCAATCAATTGTTTGTGAACGAAATTGCACCTAGGCCTCATAATTCTGGACATTATTCAATAGAAGCATGCGATTATTCGCAATTTGATACACATATATTAGCAGTTACTGGTCACCGGTTACCAGAAAAAATTGAATTATTAAAACCTAGTGTAATGATGAATTTATTAGGAAGAGATTTAGATTTATTGGAACATAAATTCGATGTTCATCCTGAATGGCATGTACATATTTATGGCAAAATAAGCCGCAAGCCTGACCGAAAAATGGGTCACCTTACTATGCTGACAAATCATGTAGAACAAACAGAACAAACTTTACTAAATCATTTTGAAGGGAGACATAGCTAATGTCTTTGTTATATGAAGGAAAAGCAAAAAGAATTTTTTCTACGGCGCAATCGGATGTGCTTCGAATTGAATATAAGGATGAAGTCACAGCCGGCAATGGAGCGAAAAAAGATTTTATAGAAGGTAAAGGTCGTTTAAATAATCAAATTACTTCTAGAATTTTTAGTTTTATTCAAGAACGTGATATTGATAGTCACTTTATCGAGCAACTATCAGAAACTGAACAACTCGTGAAATCTGTGGAAATTATACCATTAGAAGTCGTAGTGAGAAACATCGCTGCGGGTTCTATAACAAAGAGATTAGGCTTTGATAAAGGACATACGTTTGAAAATCCTTTAGTTGAATTCTTCTATAAAAACGATGATTTAAATGATCCTTTAATTACTGAAGATCACATACAGTTATTACATTTAGCTAGTAAAGAAGAAATTGAAAAGTTAAAAGAGGCAGCAAAAACAATTAATGCAGTGTTAATTGAATTAATGGATGGTATGGATTTACGACTTGTAGATTTCAAAATAGAATTTGGGCGCAGCAAGGATGGTCAAATTCTATTAGCAGATGAAATTTCACCCGATACATGTCGTATTTGGGATAAATATAGTGATACAAATTTTGATAAAGATGTTTATCGTGAAGAAACGGGTTCAATCATAGAAACTTATCAAACTTTTCTTAATAAATTGGAGGAACTATAAAATGAAAACAATTGAATTGCATATCACATTACAACCACAAGTATTAGATACACAAGGACAAGCTTTAAATCGCGCAGTACATGATCTAGGATACACACAAGTTAATGATATACGTGTTGGTAAATTATTGTACATGACAGTTGATGAAGCTACTGATGCTGCTGTTCACAATGTCGTTACTACTTTAAGCGAAAAACTTTTTGCAAATACAGTTATTGAAGAATATAGCTATAAAGTATTGGAAGAAGGGGAGAAAGCATAATGAAATTTGCAGTGCTAAAATTCCCAGGATCTAATTGTGATAGGGACATGTATAATGCAGCATTGAAATCCGGTGTAGAAGCAGAATATGTGGACTATAGAAATACATCATTAGAAGGTTTTGATGGTGTGTTAATACCCGGTGGGTTTTCATTTGGTGACTACTTACGTTCAGGTGCGATGGCAAGTGTTGCACCTATCACTGAAGAAGTTAAACGTTTCGCGAATGAAGGGAAACCAGTATTAGGTGTTTGTAACGGATTTCAAATTCTTACTGAGATAGGTTTGCTTCCAGGCGCTTTATTGCATAATGATTCACATTTATTTGTAAGCCGAAATGAGCTATTAAAAGTTGTAAATAACCAAACGCCCTATACCAAATTATATGAAGAAAATGAAACAGTAATATATCCTGTAGCGCATGGTGAAGGTCATTACTATTGTACATCAGAAATGTATGACAGATTAGCAGAAAACAATCAAATCATTTTAAAGTATAAGGATAATCCCAATGGTTCGTACAATGATATTGCAGGTATTGTCAATGAAAATGGAAATGTTTGTGGCATGATGCCGCACCCCGAACGCGCAATGGACTCTTTATTAGGAACTGATAGTGGCGTTAAATTATTTGAAGCAATGGTAAATAGTTGGAGGGAACAAAATGTCTAAGTTTATTGAACCAAGTGTGGAAGAAATCAAATTAGAAAAACTATATAAAGATATGGGATTATCAGAGTCAGAATACGATAAAGTATGTGAAATTCTAGGTCGTGAACCCAATTTTACTGAAATTGGCATTTTCTCTGTAATGTGGAGTGAACATTGTTCTTATAAGCATTCAAAACCATTTTTAACTCAGTTTCCAACTTCAGGCGAACATGTATTGATGGGGCCTGGTGAAGGTGCGGGTGTGGTAGATATTGGTGACAATCAAGCAGTGGTATTTAAAGTTGAATCACATAATCATCCTTCAGCTGTTGAACCTTATCAAGGTGCGGCAACAGGTGTCGGAGGCATTATACGAGATATTGTTTCCATTGGTGCTAGACCGATAAATTTATTGAATAGTTTACGCTTTGGTGAATTGACAGAAAAACAAAATCGTCGTTTATTACGTGGTGTAGTAGCCGGTATTGGTGGCTATGGTAATTGTATTGGAATTCCAACTACAGCGGGTGAGATAGAGTTTGATGATAGATATGATGGCAATCCACTGGTGAATGCAATGTGTGTGGGTATTATTGATCACGATAAAATTCAAAAAGGTACTGCTAAAGGTTCGGGTAATTCGGTTATATATGTAGGGTTGAAAACAGGTCGTGATGGTATTCATGGCGCTACTTTTGCTTCAGAAGAACTAAGCGAAGATAGTGAAAGTAAACGTCCATCAGTACAAATTGGTGACCCATTTGTAGGTAAAAAACTTATGGAAGCGACGTTAGAAGCAATTACGTTTGATGAACTTGTTGGCATCCAAGATATGGGAGCTGCTGGTCTAACATCATCCTCGTCAGAAATGGCTGCTAAAGGTGGCAGTGGCTTACATCTACAATTAGAAAAAGTACCAACAAGAGAAAAAGGTATTTCTCCTTATGAAATGATGCTCTCTGAAACCCAAGAACGTATGCTATTAGTAGTAGAAAAAGGATCTGAAGCTAAATTTTTGAATTTATTTGATAAACACGAATTGGATAGTGCAGTTATCGGTGAAGTTACAGATACAAATCGTTTTGTCCTTACATATGAAGATGAAATTTTCGCTGATATACCAGTACAGCCATTATCTGATGAAGCGCCTGTATATATACTTGAAGGTGAAACACCGCTATATAATGAACCACAAAATGACTATAGTGATATTGATGTTGAAGATATATTTAATCGTTTACTTGTTCATCCAACAATTGCTTCCAAACGCTATTTATATGAACAGTATGATCAACAAGTTGGTGCGAATACTATTGTCAAACCAGGATTACAATCTTCCGTTGTTCGTGTCGAAGGTTCAAATAAAGCAATTGCTTCTACGATAGATGGTGAAGCACGATTTGTCTTTAATAATCCATATGAAGGTGGAAAGATGGTAGTAGCAGAAGCATACCGTAATTTGATCTCTGTTGGTGCTACGCCTTTAGCGATGACTGATTGTTTGAACTATGGATCACCAGAGAAAAAAGAAATTTATCAACAATTAGCAGATTCTACGAAAGGTATGGCAGAAGCTTGTGAAATATTAAAGACGCCAGTAGTTTCGGGTAATGTTTCTCTGTATAACGAAACAAAAGAGACTTCAATATTCCCTACACCCGTTGTAGGCATGGTTGGTTTGATTGAAGAAATTGATTATTTCAATGATTTCACGCCCAAAGCAGGTGATACGCTTTATATTGTAGGCGATACACATAGCGATTTTGGTGGGAGCCAAATTGAAAAATTACTTTACGGTAAAGTGAATCACGAGGTTGAAACCATTGATTTATCAAATGAAGTCAAAAGAGGGGAGTCAATTAAAAAAGCAATCCGTAGTGGCATTGCTTCTCACGTCCAAACAGTTGGTAAAGGTGGACTGTTAATGACATTAGCTCGTATTAGTGCACATTATCAAATGGGCTTAGATGTAACTTTAAATCTTAAGCATGAGCAATTATTCAGCGAAACACAAGGGCGTTATATTGTGGCTGTAAAAGGCGATCAACCTTTAGAAATAGCAGATGCCATTCAAGTTGGTACATTAACAGAAAATGAAAAATTTGTAGTTTCAAATGGCGACACTATAATTTCACGTGATGTGAAACAATTGAATGAACAGTGGGAAGGAGCAATTCCTAAATGTATGACTACAACGGATTAAATGAAGAGTGTGGCGTTTTTGGTATTTGGAATCATCACGAGGCAGCACAATTGACGTATATGGGGTTACACAGTTTACAACATAGAGGTCAAGAAGGCGCAGGTATGGTGTGTTCTGACGGCCAAAAACTTACTGGAGAAAGAGGACTTGGTCTTTTGACTGAAGCTATTACAGATACTCAGTTGGAAGCATTTAAATCTTATCAACATGCGATTGGTCATGTACGATATGCTACGTCAGGCAATAAAGGTATAGAAAATATACAACCATTTTTGTACCATTTTTATGATATGAGCGTTGCAGTTTGTCATAACGGAAATCTTATTAATGCACAAAGTTTAAGAAAGTCTTTAGAACATCAAGGTTCTATTTTTCATTCTTCTTCAGATACAGAAGTAATTATGCATTTAATTCGTAAAAGTAAAGCACCAACCTTTGAGGAAGCATTACAGGAAAGTTTACGTAAAATAAAAGGTGGTTTTACATTTGCACTATTAACAAAGGATGCGTTATATGGTGCTGTTGATCCAAATGCAATTAGACCATTAGTTGTAGGAAAAATGAAAACAGGTGCCTATATCATTGCAAGTGAAACTTGTGCCGTAGATGTTTTAGGTGCAGAGTTCGTTAGAGACATTCATGCAGGTGAATATGTGGTTATCAATGATGAAGGAATTCGAATAGAATCTTATACGAGACACACGAATACAGCAATATCAGCTATGGAGTACATTTATTTTGCTAGACCAGATTCTACTATTGCAGGAAAAAATGTTCATGCTATTCGTAAACAATCTGGTAAACAATTAGCATTAGAAAGTCCTGTTGATAATGCGGATATGGTTATTGGCGTACCTAATTCATCACTTTCAGCAGCATCTGGTTATGCTGAACAAAGTGGTTTGCCATATGAAATGGGCTTGGTCAAAAACCAATATGTAGCACGTACATTTATTCAACCGACACAAGAATTACGAGAGCAAGGTGTAAGGGTCAAATTATCGGCAGTAAAAGATATCGTACAAGGCAAAAATATCGTCTTAGTGGATGATTCTATTGTTAGAGGAACGACAAGCAAACGCATTGTCCAAATGCTAAAAGATGCTGGAGCTAATGAAGTGCATGTACGTATTGCCTCTCCAGAATTTATGTTTCCAAGCTTTTATGGCATAGATGTTTCTACAACTGCTGAACTAATATCAGCGAATAAATCACCTTCAGAAATCAGCGAACATATTGGCTCTGATTCTTTGGCCTATCTAACTGTAGCTGGTTTGATAGATTCAATTGGCCTTGAAGTAGATGCACCATATAAAGGGTTATGTGTAGAAAGTTTTACAGGTGATTATCCTGCTGGTCTTTATGATTATGAAAAAGATTATTTTGAACATTTAAGCGAACGTCAAAAAGAATATTTAGCAAATCATAAACAATACTTTGATAGAGAGGGTAATTTAAATGTCTAAAGCATACCAACAAGCAGGCGTTGATATTAGTGCAGGTTACGAAGCGGTTGAACGTATGTCAAGCCATGTTCAACGAACAATGCGTAAAGAAGTTTTAGGTGGATTAGGAGGATTTGGTGCAACATTTGATTTATCACAGTTAAATATGAAAGCACCATTGCTCGTATCTGGTACAGATGGCGTTGGCACTAAATTAAAGTTAGCGATTGATAACAACAAACACGATACGATAGGTATTGATGCAGTAGCGATGTGTGTCAATGATATTTTAACAACTGGTGCAGAACCATTATATTTCTTAGATTATATTGCTACTAACAAAGTAGTTCCAGAAGTTATTGAACAGATTGTCAAAGGGGTTAGTGACGGTTGTGAAGCTACGAATACAGCACTTATAGGTGGTGAAACAGCTGAAATGGGTGAGATGTATCATGAAGGTGAATATGATTTGGCTGGATTCGCTGTAGGAGCAGTTGAAAAAGAAGCATATATAGATGGCTCTGCCGTAAAATCAGGTGATGTAATTATAGGACTTGAATCAAGTGGTATACATTCCAACGGTTATAGCTTAGTGAGAAATTTAATAAAAAAATCAGGTATTGATCTACAAAATAAATTTGATCAAAATCACACATTTTTGGATATCTTTTTAGAACCTACTCGATTATATGTCAAGCCTGTATTAGCTGTAAAAGAACACGTACATATACATGCGATGACACATATCACTGGCGGCGGATTTATTGAAAATATTCCAAGAGTGCTGCCTGAAGGCGTGGGTGCAACAATTGATGTAACACAATTTCCAACACCAAAAATATTTGAATGGTTACAAAAGCAAGGCAGCATTTCAACCAAAGAAATGTACAATGTATTCAATATGGGCATTGGTTTTACCATAGTTGTTGATGCTAATGATGAAGCTAAAGTATTAAACACACTAAAAGAAGCACAAGTAAATGCATATAGAATTGGTGAAATTGTTAAAAGTGAAGAACCAATTCATTTGACGGGGGTATAAAAGTGACGAAAATTGCTATCTTTGCTTCAGGATCTGGAAGTAACTTTGAAAGTATCATGTCACATATAGAAGCAGGTAATTTACCTCAAATTGAAGTGACTGCATTATATACGGATCAAGTAAATGCTTATTGTATTGAGCGCGCAAGAAAGTATCAATTAGATGTACATATTAATGAGCTTAAAAATTTTGATTCTAAAGCAGACTATGAGCGGAAAATCATTGAATGGTTAACTACAGAAAAAGTTGAATGGATTATTTTAGCTGGTTATATGAAATTAATCGGTGAAAATATATTAAATGCATATCAAAAACGCATCATTAATATTCATCCTTCGTTATTGCCAAAATATCGAGGTAAAGATGCGATTGGTCAAGCATTAAATAGTGGTGACAACATTACAGGTACAACAGTACATTTCGTAGATAGTGGGATGGATACAGGAGAAATTATTGAACAACGTACATGTGAAATAAAACCGGACGATACGAAAGAACGATTAGAAGAAAGAATAAAAGCGATTGAACATGAATTATATCCAGAAGTTATTTCAAAAATTATTCAATAAGAGGTGCCAATAAACATGAAAAAGGCAATTATAAGTGTATCTAATAAAACAGGTATTGTACCTTTTGCACAATCACTCCAACAATTAGGATACGAGTTGTATTCAACTGGTGGTACGATGCGAGCGTTAGTTGAAGCAAATATTGCAGTTAAATCTATATCAGAACTCACACATTTTGATGAAATTATGGATGGGAGAGTCAAGACATTACACCCAGCTGTTCATGGCGGTATTTTAGCTGATCGCAATAAACCAGAACATTTAGCACAATTAAAAGAACAGCAAATTGATTTAATAGACATGGTAGTCGTAAATTTATATCCATTCAAAGAGACTGTTGCAAATCCAGATGTTACAGAAAATGACGCGATTGAAAATATAGATATTGGTGGACCTACAATGTTACGTGCAGCAGCTAAAAACTTCAAACACGTTACTACAATCGTACATCCATCAGACTATAATGAAGTTATTGAAAAACTAAAATCAAATCAATTAGATGAATCTTATAGAAAATCATTGATGATTAAAGTATTTGAACATACGAATCAATATGATCAAGCAATTGTTGATTTCTTTAAGGAAAATAAAGAAAGTTTAAGATATGGTGAAAATCCACAACAACAAGCTTCATTTATAAGAACATCAGATGCTAATCATACGTTAGGTGGCGCGAAACAATTGCATGGTAAGCAATTGAGTTATAACAATATCAAAGATGCAGACGCGGCGCTGTCATTAGTTAAACAATTTGAAACGCCAGCTGCAGTTGCTGTTAAGCACATGAATCCTTGTGGTGTAGGTATTGGTACAAACATTTCTGAAGCATATCAGCGTGCATTTGAAGCAGACAGTCAATCTATTTTCGGAGGCATAGTAGCATTAAATAGAACCGTTGACGCCACTTTGGCAGAAACGCTGCACAGTATATTCTTGGAAGTGATTATTGCACCAAAATTTTCTGAGGAAGCGTTAGCTATTTTAAGTAAGAAGAAAAATATAAGATTATTAGAAATTGATATGACAATCGATAATAATGAGCAAGAAATAGTATCTGTTTCAGGTGGATATTTAATACAAGATAAAGATAATGTATTAATAAAAAGTGATGACTTAACAATTGTTACAGAAAGTGTACCTACAGAAGCTCAATGGAATGCAATGTTACTTGGATGGAAAGTGGTCGCTTCTGTTAAAAGTAATGCAATTATCTTATGCAACGATAAACAAACAGTCGGTATTGGTGCGGGGCAAATGAATCGGGTAGGATCAGCAAAAATTGCAATAGAACGTGCGGTTGAAATTAATGATAACGTCGTAATGGTATCGGATGGTTTCTTCCCAATGGATGACACAGTAGAACTTGCTGCGCAACATGGTATTAAAGCCATCATTCAACCTGGTGGTTCAATTAAAGATCAAGATTCAATAGATATGGCGAATAAATATGGCATTGCAATGGTAACTACTGGCATTAGACACTTTAAACATTAAAATATTGGAGGCAAAATTATTTATGAAAGTACTAGTCATTGGCACAGGCGGAAGAGAACATATTTTAGCACATAAGTTAAAACAGTCTTCACTCGTAAATGAAATTTTTGCAATTCCAGGAAATGATGCAATGTCAGACATTGCAAATGTACATTGTGAAATAGCAGAAACAGACCATAATCAAATTGTTGAATTTGCTGTTGCGCATAATATTTCGTGGGTCATTATTGGACCGGAACAGCCACTTACTGAAGGTTTAGCAGACAAACTAATCGCAAAAAAGATCAAAGTATTTGGTCCTAATCAAGCAGCTGCTCAGATTGAAGGATCGAAATTATTCGCAAAGCAATTAATGCAGAAATACCATATTCCTACTGCAGAATACAAAGAAATATCAAATAAAACAGATGCGTTACGTTATATTAAAACATGCCAATATCCTATCGTGTTAAAGAAAGATGGTTTGGCAGCTGGTAAAGGTGTTATTATAGCCGAGAATTATGATGAAGCTGAAGAAGCAGTTCACTCATTGTATCCACAAGAGCTTGGTACGGTTGTCTTTGAACAATTCTTAGAAGGTGAAGAATTCTCATTGATGACATTTGTAAATGGTGATTACGCTGTGCCGTTTGATTGTATTGCACAAGATCACAAACGTGCATATGACGATGATAAAGGGCCTAATACTGGAGGGATGGGGGCGTATTGCCCCGTACCTCA
Organism: Staphylococcus sp. GDY8P45P; assembly: GCF_017892745.1. NCBI lineage: Bacteria > Bacillati > Bacillota > Bacilli > Caryophanales > Staphylococcaceae > Staphylococcus > Staphylococcus sp. GDY8P45P. The sequence goes on from NZ_JAESLS010000005.1 coordinate 145,223, forward strand.
CATAAATAAAGAAGTCCTTCAGCTTACTAATGAAGTAATTGCACAACCTATAGCCAAAGCTTTGTATAAAGAAGGTTATGAATTTTTTGGTGTTCTTTATATTGGCGTGATTTTAACAGCAGATGGCCCGAAAGTAATAGAATTTAATGCAAGATTTGGTGACCCTGAAGCACAAGTATTACTGACAAGATTGGAAAGCGATTTAATGCAACATATCATAGACTTAGAAGCTAAAAATAAAATAACCTTTAAGTGGAAAGATGCTTCGATTGTTGGTGTAATGCTTGCTTCTAAAGGGTACCCTGGTAATTACGAAAAAGGCAAAGCAGTTTCAGGGTTTGATTTAAATGGTAATTATTTTGTCAGTGGTTTGAAACGAGATAAAGATAAATTTGTAACCAATGGTGGACGTGTCATCTTAGCATTGGGAGAGGGCAATGATATTGCAAGCGCTAAAGCAAATGCTTATAAAGCTGCAGAAAAGATTCAAAGTGACGCGTTATTTTATCGAAAAGATATTAGCAATAAAGCAATAAAACATCTATAAATATTCATAAAAAATCGTAATTTCTATTAGCAGTGTATAGAAATTACGATTTTTAAGTTTTTAACATAGCATTTTTATTAAAGGATATACAATCACATACAAATTTATGTAAATGATTATATCAAAAAGATAAGACAAAGTGGTTTAGTTTTTGTCTTATCTCTATAAATTGGATAGTAATGAATTTTGGATAAAATAAGGTAATCGTTAATATATATTTTTTATACGAACATCGTTTATACCCGTAATCGGTAAGTGAAGTGCTAGGAAATAAGCAACTATCAAAATGATGCTAAAAACGATGATTAATAGAATGTCTTTATACGAGAAAGGCGCATGATAATAATAGGTGCGCGGACCATCTTTAAAACCTTTTTTCTCCATTGCAACAGCAAGTTGATGTGCTTTTCTAATGTTTTGGCTTAAAAGTGGAATAATAAGATGTTTGATTCTGTTTAATATATTGTAATTTTGTTGAGAGATAATTTGATATCTCATTTTTAAAGACTTCCTAAGTTGAACTAAAGAGCTAATCATTAATGGAACCATTCGTATAGCAGCCATAAACGCATAAGCAACTTTGGGTTTAACTTTTAAATGTTGCATAAGACTATAAAAGACCATTACAATTTCAGATGTGAAAGCAATTAAGATACCGAAAAATGAGACGGTTGTTGTACGTAATGCTAAATGTAGCCCTCTAACCAAACTTTCAGTGCTAATTTGAATAAATCCAAATTTAAACAAAATATGTGTACCTTCACCATAAAAAATCATGAATAAAGCTGAAATTAAGCTGAAAGTAATAGTAAAGAAAATAAAAGCAAATGTAATTTTAAATTTTATACCATTGAATAGTAATAAAAATAGGAACATCAATAAGCAAATATAAATCATGTAATCAAATTGATGTACAAATATAACAAAGAAAAACAAAATAACAGCTAATGTTAATTTCGTAATGATATTCACGTCATCCATGAAGGAGTAACGCTTTTTCCACATTTCAAACATGATTATCACCTGCTATCTCTAGTATTTGTTTTTTTCTTACATACAATTTACGTGTAGGATAGCGTGCAATAATCTCAGGGTCATGTGTAACCATAATGATAGTTTGACCATCTTTAACGCGTTGCTGGAATAATTTAATTAAATTAAAAGTATTATGGCTATCTAAACCGAACGTTGGCTCATCCAATAAAATATAGTCTGATGAAGAGCTTAGAGCTATGGCGACACTCAGTCTACGTTTTTGACCGATTGACAATTCGTACGGATGTTGTGATTGTACATCTTCTAAATTTAACATTTTAAGCATTTGTACAGTTTTATCATCAGCTTCTGATATGGAAGGGTAATTGGCTTTGTTTTGGATGAAGATTTCTTTGTAAACCGAATTTGCAATAAATTGAAGTTCAGGATTTTGGTATACAAGATACATATTTTTAGCAGCTTCTTTAATTTTAGTGAGTTTTTTGCCATCAAAAAACATTGTGCCATCATATTTAATGAGCTGCATGATCGATTCTAATAAGGAAGTCTTACCTGAACCGTTTGCACCAGTAATTGTAATCCATTCCCCGCTAGTAACATTGAATTTTGGTATATCAATAAGTATTTGTTTTCTTCTTTTTACAGAACCTTGTTCAAAAAGCAATAGATGATTATCGGCGTTTTGTACATTAGATGGTTGTAAATCGATAGGTGAAGGTGCGTTGTCCCACGCTTTTGGATGCCAAACACCATATTCGGATAAAAGGTGTTCATAGTTTTTTAATATGTCAGCGGGTGAGACATCGCCAATAATGACACCATCATAGTTTAATAATATAACACGATCAATATGTTGCCATATATGTTCTACTTTATGTTCAACTATGATAACAGTTTGGTCTTGCCATAGGGCTTTAATCTTATTCCATAAGTCTTCCGTTGATGGTACATCTAACATCGCTGTTGGTTCATCTAAAAATAAAGTGTCGGCTTGTTGTAATAATGTTTCTGCAATAGCTAATTTTTGTTTCATACCACCACTTAAATTATTGATATATTGGTCTTTATTTACGTTTAAATCTACAGAGTCGAGTGCTGTTTCGATCATGGCATCCATTTTGTGTCGGGGTGTTTGTAAGTTTTCCAGGACAAAAGCGAGTTCTTCATATACTTTTGGCATACAGAACTGACTATCAGGCTCTTGAAAAATAACACCACAATCATGATCAATCTCTAATTTATCGTATTTCATAGGTAAATCAATAAGATTTGGTACGATACCACTTAAAACATTAAGTAGCGTGCTTTTACCTGAACCAGAAGGGCCGAGTATAAGCACTTTTTCTTTATCTTTAATATGAAGTGATAAATTGTCGAATATTTTCTTTTGTCCATTTGGATATTTAAGACGTAGATTTTCAGTGACTATCAACTTTTATGCTCCTTATAAATTGTCATAATCTTTTTGTGTTGCAGGTCTGAATAATTTAGTGACGCCAGTTTGATCTAATATTTTCACAATATAATAGGACAACAATCCAGCCACAACAATACCACTAATCAATCTAAATACGATATAAAGTGTTAAGTTCCAACCCGCAATTTCTCCTAAATAACCATAAGCAAAATCAAGGGGAAGTGTCGCAACAGATGCTAAAAATCCTGCTAACATAGCTACCATTGCCGAACGTGATTTGTATCTAAAAATAGCGAAAATAATTTCACATGCTAATCCTTGAAGTAACGCATAGACCATTGTGGGAATATCAAATCTGCCCATAACAATCGTTTCACCTGCACCTGCTGCAAATTCAGCTAAAATGGCAATACCAGCTTTTGGTATGATCAGGTATGCAACAATTGCGGCCATAAACCACGCACCGTATGTTAATTCTTCTAGATGAAGACCAGAAACCTGCACTGCTTTATATACTAAAGTCCAAATATTATAAACGATTGCAAAAACAACAGCTATAAGTACGGTTACTAAAATTTCTGATAGTTTTAAACCTTTTGACATAAATTCTCCTCCAATAAAAAAACGCACAACCCTCTAGAAGTTGCGCGTTAAATATAGGCATACGGATACCAAAAACATATCACGATACACTTTCCTACGCTAGTTTAATCTAGATCAGGTTCAAAGGGTTTGAGGGTATACCTCATCTCAGTCACAAAACACCCCTAGTGCGAATATTAATTTTTAATTTTAACTATAATGTATGACTTTTAATTAGTTATGTCAAGGTGTATTCACGTTGAAATTAATATTTATAACCTAAATCGTACAACATAACGTAAGGTTAAATAGAGCGCATTAGTTTAAAAATTTGGTGATATGGCTGTGTGTGTTTGGTAGTTAAAAATTGTTTCGTTCAACGTTTGTAATAATAAAAGTAAATATTTAAGGTCAATTACATATCACGATAAATGATATGTGGTGTTTAACTTATGCTGAAGTTTTTCTGTTGTTCAAATACATCTTTGCTAGGATGTTGTATGTTTTGACGCATAGGTAAGATGTTATGAGTGACTAGTAACTGGGATTATGTGGATCATAGATCATATCTTCAGTCAAACATGCACGGTAAAAAACGACATGATATCAAAAAAAGGACTAATCCATTTTTACACAGATTAGTCCTTTTGTGTTAAAAAGCAATACTCATTTAGAAATCAAAAGCGTGTATTTTAATCTAGAGTATCTTGAATATTTTTTTTCGTTTCTTCAGTACTCTCTTCAGCAGATTCTTTTTTATCTTTTAATTTATCTTCAGCTTCTTTTGCTTTTTCAGCTGCTTTTTTATTTAATTCTTCTTTACTCATAGTTAAACACTCCTTCAATATTCAAATTACTTATATTTTCAATATACCACTTCATTTGAAAACTAAACCATAAAGATTTATCGGTATGTATTTCTTTGAATTTGAAATATTTGTTTAATTGATTATGTTTGGTGGAAACTTGACTGTACAACTATTTTCTATCATACTATAGACTTATTTATTGATTTATTAAAGACAAGAACTAAATGTTAATATATAATAACTTTGAGGTGAATGGTATGTCTTTTTTAAAGAAACACGCTGAGATATTATATAGTTATATAATAGGCATCGTTTCGCTCTTCACAGGTCTCATCATTTTAATAAATTTATCTATGATCCATGATTTAAAGGATAAAGGTAAAATCGAATTACATATTCATAATGTTTGGGATTTTATAAATGCATTTTTTGCAGAAATCATAAGAGTTATGAGTAATTATATAGGGAATTTCCCAGTTATAAGTGCAGTGTTAATTATTTTATTTGGTATTGCAGTTATCCTACTTGGATTCACTCTATTAAGAACAACAAGATACGATTATGATGTTTCAATCTTCTTCTTAGTTATAGGAATACTGTTCTTCATTATAACACTTATTTTAATGACACAAGTTTATAGTTTTTTTGCCATCATTTTTATCATCCCATTTGTGATTCATATTGGGTATATTGTATATAAAGATGAATTAAATCCAAATCATAGAAAATATCATTATTTATTAATTATTTTCAGTTATGGCATAAGCTATTTAATTACACAAATCGTGTTATATGGAAGAATAGATAGTGACGAAATCATTCCAATTGATATTTTGAGTGTAAATTCATTCTTTTTATTGATGTGGCTATTAGGTCAAATGTCGATTTGGAACTTCTTGTTTTTAAGAAGGGCACTACCTTTAACAAAACAAGAATTAGGTGAAGAGGAACCTGAATTATCGAGAACAAGCAAAGGTACAGTTACAAACCAAACGAAAGAACATTTGAAAAGTTTACAAGATAAGACAACTGAGTTTACTCGAAAAACACGTAGAAGTGTTGATATTCAAAAATTAAGAGATAAAAAAGACAAATTTATCGAAAAATGGAAGAATATTATTGATATACAAGAGGATGATATACCAAATTGGATGAAAATACCAAAGTGGGTTAAATCAGCTTATGTAGAAATATTTTGTGGTGTTGTATTATTATTCTTTACAATCATAGAATTTAATAATAGAAACGCATTATTTGTTTCAGGTAATTGGGAAATTTCTCAAACACAATATGTGATTGAATGGATTACTTTATTATTATTGATGCTGATTATCATTGCTTATATATTAACGACATTAACAAACTACTTGAGAGATAAATTCTATTATCTGCAGTTATTTATGGTAAGTATATTATTTTTCAAATTGTTCACAGAATTTGTGAATATCATGGTTCATGGTCTTTTATTGTCTATTTTCATTACGCCTATATTGTTTGTGATGTTAATAGCAGTGATTGTATCATTCATTATTAAATTACGTGAACCTTCAAAAGATTAACAAGTAAATATATTTTTAAAAGAACTGGCCTTAGCTATACGCCAGTTCTTTTTTTGTTCATGATTGTAATGGCGCAGAGCACCTGATGATTTTAATGAAAAACGATACAATGTGTGAATTGAGAAAGCATTCAATTACATATAAATGATGTTACTATGATTATTGAGATGATAGAATAAGAAAGCATAAATTATAAAATTAGTAGAAAGGCTGACATATAATTATGAAAACTGCCACATTAAATAAAGGTAAAGAAACGAAATATCTAAATGGATACCCATTAATCGACGAAGATGATGTATTTGCGCATGACCATTTGAAAGAGGGCGATTTATTCTCATTAATCAATGATGAACAAAGCTATATTGCAACAGCATATGTCGGAAGACAACATAAAGGTCTTGGCTGGGTATTAAGTTATGACGAAAACGAAGTGATTAATACTCAATTCTTTGAGAGACTTTTTGAAATTGCTAAACAAGAAAGAGCATATTTTTATAACATTGAGGGTACCAACGCTTTTAGAATTTTTAATGGTGAAGGTGACGGTGTAGGTGGCGTGACAATTGATAACTATAACGGTCACTTTTTAATACAATGGTATTCTAAAGGTATTTATAAATATCGTTATCAAATTTTAAGTGCCTTAAAAAATACCTTTAAATATAATTCTTTATTTGAAAAAATGCGATTTAAAGATGCTCAGATAGCTGGTGGATTTGTTGATGGTGAGGCACCGGAATTTCCTATTGTAATCGAAGAAAATTTCACGTTTTATAATGTTGATTTAAATGATGGTCCTATGACAGGTATTTTCTTGGACCAAAAAGAAGTGCGTAAGAAATTACGAGACCACTTTGCCGAAGATAGATATTTGTTAAATGTGTTTAGTTATACTGGCGCTTTTTCAGTTATCTCAGCAGAAAAAGCCAAAGTGACGACTAGTGTTGATTTAGCTAATAGATCACGTACCTTAACAGAAGAAAATTTTGGTTTAAATGCAATTGATCCAAAAACACAATATATATTTGTAATGGATACCTTTGATTATTTTAATTACGCACGCCGTCATGATTTACTATATGACACAATTGTGATTGATCCACCTAGTTTTGCTAGAAATAAGAAAAAAACATTTTCAGTATTGAAAGATTACGATAAATTAATTTTAGGTGCTTTGGACGTACTTTCACCAGGTGGAACTTTATTATTGTGTACAAACAATAGTACATTTTCATTAAAAGCATTTAAGAAGATGATTAAAGACACTCTAAATAGTGCAGAAGTTGATTTTGAATTATCAGAAGTTATGGGATTACCAAAAGATTTTAAAACACATCCACATTACAAACCTTCAAAATATTTGAAAGCTATTTTTGTAAATATACAGTAATTTCTTTGAAATAGGGTAATCATTTTACAGTACTAGATTTTATCAAGGAGTGAATATCATGAGTTTTAAGAATAAAATAACTAATAACGTAACACAGAAAGTCGGAAATAAAGTTTTAAATATTGAAGATATAAAAAATAAAAGTAGCATACCAACGACGAACATTGAATTGGATGAACGTCGTCAACGTGCCCAAGCTATAGTGAGAAAAAAATCAGTGTTATCTTCGAGTGTGAGTATTGTACCAATACCAGGTCTTGACTTTGGTGTAGATATCAAGCTAATGAGAGATATCATTGAAGATGTTAATAAAATTTATGGCTTAGATCACAAACAAGTTAATTCGATGAGAGAAGATGTAAAAGAACGTATTTTTACAGCAGCTGCAATACAAGGCAGTCAATTTGTCGGTAGAAAAGTATCTAATGCCATATTAAAAGTGGTTATCAGAGACGTTGCAAAACGTATGGCTGCAAAACAGACGAAATGGTTCCCACTTGTAGGTCAAGCCATCTCAGCTTCTATCAGCTATTACTTTATGAAAAAAATCGGCGATGATCATATTGAAAAATGTGAAAAGGTTGCTAAATCTTTAATGGAATAGTGGAGCGTTTTCATAAAAAGAAACAATATTCAATGAATATTGTCATATCATGGGTGCAACGAATTGAATTTATATGTATAATTTGGTAATGTTATTATATAAAACTATGCTAGGTTTTATAATAAACTAACGATTCTAACTATACGAAGGAGACATCATATTATGGAACAAAAATCATATGTAATTATTGACGAAACAGGTATTCATGCACGTCCAGCTACAATGCTTGTTCAAACTGCATCAAAGTTTGATTCAGATATTCAATTAGAATATAACGGTAAAAAAGTTAACTTGAAATCAATCATGGGTGTTATGAGTTTAGGCGTAGGTAAAGATGCTGAAATTACAATCTATGCTGACGGTAGTGATGAAACAGATGCAATGGAAGCGATTACTGATATCTTATCAAAAGAAGGATTAACTAAATAATATGACTAATTATATTAATGGCATTGCTGCTTCAGATGGCGTAGCAATTGCTAAAGCATATTTATTAGTTGAACCTGATCTTTCATACGATAGTGAAAAGATTCAAGATGTCGACGCAGAAATTGCTAAGTTTCAAAATGCTATTGAAACATCTAAAGTTGAATTAACAAAAATCAGAAATAATGCCGAAAAAAATCTCGGCGCTGATAAAGCTGCTATTTTTGATGCACATTTATTAGTCTTGGATGATCCAGAGTTAATTCAACCGATTGAAGACAAAATTAAAAATGAACAAGTTAACGCACCAACTGCGCTTTCTGATGTGACTGGACAATTCATTACTATTTTTGAAGCAATGGATAATGAATACATGAAAGAGCGTGCTGCAGATATTCGCGATGTGTCGAAACGAGCTTTAGCACATATATTAGGTGTGGAGTTACCTAATCCTAGTATGATTGATGAAAGCGTTGTTATTATAGGTAATGATTTAACGCCTTCAGATACTGCTCAATTAAACAAGGAATTTGTACAAGGTTTTGTTACAAATATTGGAGGCAGAACTTCTCACTCAGCAATTATGAGTCGCTCACTTGAAATTGCTGCAGTAGTAGGTACGAAATCAATAACGGAAGAAGTTAAACAAGGTGACATGATTATTGTTGATGGTTTGACTGGTGAAGTGATAATTGATCCTACAGAAGACGAAGTCATTGCATACCAAAACAAACGCGAACGTTTCTTTGAAGATAAGAAAGAGCTTCAAAAATTACGCGATGAAGAAACAACAACTGTTGACGGTGTTCATGCTGAACTTGCTGCTAATATCGGTACACCAAATGATTTAAAAGGTGTAATTGAAAATGGTGCTGAAGGTGTCGGATTATATCGTACTGAATTTTTATATATGGGTAGAGACGAAATGCCAACTGAAGACGAACAGTTTGAAGCTTATAAAAAAGTGCTTGAAACAATGGAAGATAAACGTGTTGTTGTTCGTACTTTAGATATAGGTGGAGATAAGGAACTACCATATTTAAATTTACCAGAAGAAATGAACCCGTTCTTAGGCTATCGTGCAATTCGTTTATGTCTAGATCAACCTGAGATTTTCAGACCACAATTGCGTGCCTTATTACGTGCGTCAGTTTATGGGAAATTAAATATTATGTTCCCAATGGTAGCGACAATCAAAGAATTCCGTGATGCTAAAGCATTATTATTAGAAGAAAAAGAAAATTTAACAAATGAAGGTATTGAAGTATCTGATGATATAGAAGTTGGTATCATGGTAGAAATACCTTCAACAGCTGCATTAGCAGATGTTTTTGCTAAAGAAGTAGATTTCTTCAGTATTGGAACGAATGATTTAATTCAATATACAATGGCTGCAGATCGTATGTCAGAGCGAGTGTCATACTTGTATCAACCATACAATCCAGCAATTTTACGTTTAGTGCAACAAGTGATTAATGCTTCTCATAATGAAGGTAAATGGACTGGAATGTGTGGAGAAATGGCCGGAGATGAAACTGCTATTCCATTACTATTAGGTTTAGGATTAGATGAATTCTCTATGAGTGCTACATCAATTCTTAAAGCACGCCGTCAAATTAAAGGGTTAAGTAAAAATGAAATGGAAGAATTGGCACAAAAAGCAATTAACTGTGCTACTTCTGAAGAAGTACAAGACTTAGTAAGTAATTATACGAAATAAAAAAGATTGGGACACAAATCCCAGAAAAATAGCACTCAGATGATTTAAATCAATTCATCTGAGTGCTTCTTTTTTATTCAATGCTTCGTTTTGTTGGCTCGCTTTCTTAGGGGACAGCTTCAGCCTATAGTCTTCAGCTTGTCCTATTCCCACAAGAGTCTCGCCGAAATACGTCGCATCCATATGTGATTTTACATTCAAATACTTAAAAAATTAGGTCATCATGTATAATCTAATAAACACTATTGAACTATATTAACGAGGTGCCTCATGTATAAAGATTATAATGTGACTCAACTTACACTACCAATGGAACTTCAATTCTTATTCCCACAAATGATATGTCACGACATGCTAATGAAATTGTTGAAATGATTTTTAATGAAAAAGGCAATTTCTATATTATCCAATAGATATTGTCTTTTTCACTTGTTCAAGAACTTTATGTCCTAGACGCTTTTTATAGTTATATTGAAATTTATTTGAATGGTATGGAAATGTATGCGAAGTTGAGTAGTTTTGGAGAATTCACAACTCACTAAATTGTTTATTACAGTTGAAATTAGGTTATGGTTAGTTAACCCGTTTAAAATAGTACATTTAGCATTATTTCAGTTGATTTAGTTAATGTGTTTGTATTTGAGAGGTTTAATGTGTTGTTTCAATATTTAAGGTTTGGTTAATTTTTTCCATATCAACTTGGTACATCGGTTCACCATTCAATAATATAAAAGGTGTTGCAAAAGCATCATAATCAATCATTTCATTTCGATATTGCTGATTAGCGATGTTTTTTTCTATATATTTAAAGCCTTTATCAGTTAAATAGTTTTTAATAAAGGTACAAGGAGGGCAGTCATTCTGTGTGTAAATGATGATATCAGTCATTCAACATCAATCCTTTCTACAAAGTCGTTTTCTATAATAGTAAGTGACTTTTAATTAAAATTCAAGTTATAAAATTGCATGTAATTGGTCATTAATTTGTCACTTAATTCTGAGTTTAACTAATTTTAAAACATAGCCATTGGGTTTATAATGAATGGACGTTGTGATTTTTGTCACAAATAAATTAAAAAGGTGATATTATGGATTCAGTTGAATTAGCTCGTTTTCTAACTGCAATGACACTCGCAGTGCATATCATATTTGCAACAATTGGTGTAGGTGTCCCATTGATGTTTGCAGTTGCTGAGTTTTTAGGGATTAAAAAGAATGATCCTCATTATATAACATTAGCCAAAAGATGGTCTAAAGGTTATACAATTACTGTGGCAGTTGGGGTTGTAACAGGTACGATTATAGGATTACAACTGTCATTATTATGGCCGACATTTATGCAAATGGGTGGCCATGTGATTGCATTACCGTTATTTATGGAAACATTTGCGTTTTTCTTTGAAGCAATTTTCTTAAGTATATATTTATACACTTGGGATAGATTTAAGAGTAAATGGACACATTTTTTAATTAGTATACCAGTGATTATTGGAGGTTCTTTCTCTGCCTTCTTTATTACGGCTGTCAATTCATTTATGAATACACCAGCTGGTTTTGATATTAAGAATGGTAAAATGATAAATGTTGAACCTTGGGTAGCAATGTTTAACGATTCATTTTTAATAAGATCTTTTCACGTTGTAACGACTGCTTTTATGACGATGGCTTTTGTACTAGCTGCCATTGCTGCTTTCAAGTTAGTGAAAAATAAGTTTAAAAAAGATGCAGAATATCATAAAAAAGCATTGAAATTAACAATGATTCTTGGCATTATCTTTACTTTAGGTTCAATGTTAGCAGGAGATTTATCTGCAAAATTTTTACATCAAGAACAACCAGAAAAATTAGCTGCGTATGAGTGGCATTTTGATACGGAATCCAATGCCGATTTAGTACTTTTTGGTTCTTTAAATGAAGAGACACAAGAAGTAACTGGAGCAATTAAAATTCCGAGTCTACTTAGTTTCTTGGCTGACAACAATGTCAATACTAAAGTGAAAGGGTTGGATGAATTTCCAAAAGAATTGCATCCTCCAATGATTGTCCATTATTACTTTGACTTAATGGTGTCAATGGGTGTCTTCTGTTTAATTGTTTCAGCTGCATTTGTACTAACATTATGCTTTAAAAAATTACGGAAATTCACTTATTCAAAACCAATGCTATACGGTGCTTTATTAACAGGACCTGCAGCGATGTTAGCGATAGAGTTTGGTTGGTTCTTAACGGAACAAGGGCGTCAACCTTGGATTGTACGTGGATATCTAAAAGTGGCTGAAGCGGCTACTCAAGCAGGTGGCTTAACACTCGTAACAATATTATTTGGTATATTATATTTAATATTAATTGTTACTTCTTCTTATGTATTAATAAGAATGTTTAAGGATAAACCAGCATATGAAGAATTTGAAGTAACTTCATCGGAAAGAGGTGATGCATGATGGTATTCGCATATATAGGTATCACGGTACTATGGATATTCTTATTTTGTTATATTATTGTTGCATCAATTGATTTTGGTGCTGGTTTCTTTACGCTACACGCTAAAATAACAAAACAAGATAAAAAAATTAATCACTTGATTGCACGTTACCTTAATCCAGTTTGGGAAGTGACGAATGTTTTCTTCGTATTCTTTTTCGTAGGAATGGTTGGTTTTTTCCCAGATACAGCTAAGTATTTCGGTACAGTATTGCTTTTACCAGCATCTATTGCGTTGATATTGTTGTCCATTAGAGGTGGCTTTTATGCCTTTGAAAACTATGGACCAGATACAAAACTACCGTGGCTTGTACTATATGGTTTAGCAGGTTTATTCATACCTGCAGCCTTAGCCACTACTTTAACGATTTCTGAAGGTGGTTATATTACTGGCTCAAGTAACCATTTAGATTTAAATTGGTTTGAATTATTGTTAAGTCCATATTCATGGTCAGTTGTATTTCTTGCAATTATATCCGTACTTTATATTTCGTCTGGATTTTTAACTTATTATGCTTCTAAAGCAAATGATAAACCTGCTTATGGTTTATTAAGATACTGGTTCTTATTTTGGGGACCGCCAATGATTGCTATTTCATTATTTGTATTTCTATCATTAAGATTGCAAAATGAGACGCATTTCTATACAGCAGTATTTGATTATTGGTGGATGTTTGTACTCAGCTTACTATGTTTTGCTGGTGCAATGTTACTTACATTGATGAAAAAGTGGCACGGTTTTGCATTTATCTTAGTAATTTTACAAATGGCTTTTGCGTTCTTCGGCTATGGTGCAAGTAAATTACCATATATTTTATATCCATATATTCGCATAGATGAACATGTTGTTAATAGTGGTATGGCTATTGCTTTAATCATCGCGTTTATTTTAGGTTTACTTTTATTAATTCCATCGCTAATATTATTATTGAGATTATTTGTTTTTGATAAAAAATATGTTGAAGGTAAAAAGTAGACAAATATACTTAAATACAGTAGTAATGTTTATTGTTTAAACTACTAATATTTGATATATTTCAATTATCTTATTTTTGGAGGACGCATATGGATAAAGAATATGTGGTTATAGGTTTAGGTCGTTTTGGTGGTAGTATTGTTAGAGAATTAAATGCCTTAGATATGGATGTCATGGCGATTGATATGGATGAAGCACGTGTGAATGAATATAGTGATATTGCCACACATGCTGTAATTGCTGACACAACCGATGAAGCAGTGATGAAAAGTTTAGGCATTAGAAATTTTGATCACGTTATTGTTGCAATAGGCGAAAATATTCAATCTAGTACGTTAACGACTTTAATTTTAAAAGAGTTGGGCGTTAAGAAAGTAACGGCTAAGGCTCAAAATGATTATCATGCTAAAATTTTAAATAAAATTGGTGCAGATACTGTTGTTCATCCTGAAAGAGATATGGGCAGAAGAATTGCACATAATGTAGCTAGTGCTAGTGTTTTAGATTATTTAGAATTAGCAGATGAACATTCAATAGTAGAAATTAAAGTTAGTGAAAAGATGGCAGGCCAAACAATAATAGAATTAGATATTAGAGCTCAATATGGTATAAGTATTATCGCTATTAAAAGAGGCAGAGATATTATCGTATCTCCAGATCCAAACATAAATATTGAAATTGGAGATATTTTAATTATGATTGGTCATGACAATGACTTAAACCGATTTGAAAAAAAGGTAGTTAGATAAATAATAATATATAAATTAAAGAAGGGATAGGGACAAATCAATGGTGCCCAAACCCTTCTTTTTTAATTCTTAACTGATTTTGTTAACTGGTGATCGCGATGTGAATTATGTATGTGAGATACTGTAGAGGTATACTATATCCTCATCCACAGGCAAAACAATACGTTCAAAATAGCAAGTATTTTAATATAAAAAGCACTCATCCATAGCAAATGGATGAGTGCTTTATTTTGAAAAGTTGATTATATTTTTGGATATGATTACGATTCTGATGATTGATCCGATTGATTATCATCTTTTTTTGGTTTCTGAGTTGTGTTTTTATTATCTTTATTGTTAGAAACTTTTGTGTTTTTGTTTTGAGATTTAGTATTGTGTTTTTTAGTACTGTCTTTTTTTTGATTTGGTTTATTTTGTGGCTTTTTATTTTGAGAAGGTGCATCACCTTCATTTACTTTCATTATCACTGGTAAAATCATTGGCTTACGTGCTGTTTTCTCAAATAAATATGGTTGTAGCGTTTCAATGATTGATGATTTAATTTGATGCCATTGTATTTCTGGATTTTGGTTCAGTTTAGAAATAACATCTGTTTTGATTTTTCTTTGGGCATCATAAATTAATTGACCAGATTCACGCATGTAAACAAAACCACGAGAAATAATGTCAGGGCCTGAAAGTAGTTTGTTTGTTTTAAAGTCTATACTAACGACGACGATGACTAAACCTTCTTCAGACAATAATTTTCTATCTCGAATAACTACATTTCCGATATCTCCAATACCGCTACCATCGACTAGCACATTGCCAGATGGTATTCTTCCAGCTTTTCTAGCTGAATTATGAGTTAAAGCTAAGACGTCACCGATATCAAAGATAAACACGTTGTCTGGTTCTACGCCACATTCAATTCCTGATTGACCGTGTGCTTTTAACATACGATATTCGCCATGAATAGGCAGGAAGAATTTTGGACGTAGTAAGCGTAACATCAATTGTTGATCGCCTTTAGATCCGTGTCCAGATGTGTGAATGTTTGAAACCTTATTGTGTATTACTTCAGCACCAGCGCGATATAATGAATTTATGGTGCGGTTGATACTTTTAGTATTACCTGGAATAGGGGAAGAACTAAATACTACAGTATCTTCTGGAATGATTTTTATTTGTTTGTGTGTACCGTTAGCAATTCTTGATAAAGCTGCCATTGGTTCACCTTGTGAACCTGTACATAAAATGAGTAACTCATGTTTAGGAACACTATTAATTTTGTTTGGTTCTATAAAAGTTTCAGGTGGTGCTTTTATATAACCGAGTTCCATACCAATTTTAATATTGTTTTCCATTGAACGACCAAAAGTTACAATTTTACGGTTGTGTTTAATTGCAGCTTCGACTGCTTGCTGAACACGATAGATATTAGAAGCAAAAGTTGCAAAGATAATTCTACCACTACAATTACGGAATATCTTTTCAACATTTTGGCCCACTTCACGTTCACTTAATGTAAAATCAGGAACTAGTGAGTTAGTAGAGTCTGAAAGTAAACAAAGTACACCTTCTTCTCCGAGTTTCGCCATTTTCGCTATATTTGCTGGTTCACCAACTGGCGTAAAATCAAATTTGAAATCTCCAGTGTGAACAATATTACCTTCTGGTGTATTAACAATAACACCATATGATTCTGGAATACTATGTGTTGTTAAATAGAAAGAAACTTCGAAATGTTTAGATTTGATAACGGAACTTTCTTCAATTTCAATAAGTTTTGTTGTTCTTAACAAGTGATGTTCTTCCAACTTATTTCTGATTAAACCTAAAGCTAATGGTCCACCATATATAGGCACGTTTATTTGTTTTAATAGGTAGGGCACACCACCTATATGGTCTTCGTGGCCGTGTGTTATAAACAGACCAACTATTTTGTCTTGGTTCTGTTCTAAATAAGTAATGTCAGGAATCACGTAATCAATACCTAATAAGTTATCATCAGGGAATTTGATACCTGCATCTATAATTACGATTTCATCCTGATATTCTACGGCATAAGTGTTTTTTCCAATTTCACCTAAGCCACCAAGGGCATAAACCGCAACTTCATTTTTATGAATTTGTTTCATTACTCAGCTTGCTCCACATTAAAGTGATCGGATTGTTTTTCATATTCTAAATGTGCGCCCTCAAGTTTAGTAATAAACTCGATATTGTAATTACGGTCTTTCAAATATCTTCTTACTTGTTCTTCTGATTGAGCTTCAACATAAATAGTTTGTGTGTGTTCTCTAACAACTACTTCTTCTTTGTTATGTTGAAAAAATACTTTAAATACTGCCATTATATCTATTTCCTCCTAAATTTTGGTTAAATTATTTATATAAACCCTGAAATGTATATTATTTTGTGAGCTTCTTAATTTTAAATAAAATGATATTTACTAAAAGTGTATTGAAACTACGTTTTATATAAAGAGAACATACGAGCATTTGCCCAGTATGTTTCTAGGGTCATTTTAAATTCGTTCGTATAGAAAAATACAAATAGAAAGCATTTGTATGTTTTCAGTTATTTCTCATTTTACATGATGTAGTAGAATAAATAAAGCAGTTTTATTTTCTGCTTATACTTAATATGTAGAAAAAAGTGATTCACTATATATAAGGTATTTAACTTAGTAAATTTAAACAAATCATTTTGAAATATTAAATGAATTATCAAATAGCTTGAGTCGATAATAAAAATTAATTATGATTAAAAGGAAATATAATAATTAATAATATAAAGTGAAAAAGTAATAGAGATGAAATGAAGGTGGTTGCTATGGATAAAGTGAAGCGTATTGTTGAAGATATTAAAAATGAAAAACAACGAACTGATAAGGTCTTTCAAGATATCACATTTGAAATACGTGCGGAACAAGTTATCATGTTTTTCAATTACAATGAAATCATTGATACTGTGAATGAAGATCAAAATTATGTAAAGCACAATCATGATCCGGTATTTATTGATATTCAAGAATTAAATGCTTTGAAGAAAGAATTACAAGAATTGAACATCATGTACCATGAAAGAAGAGACGATTTTATGTAAAAAGAACTGTTAGTAAACGTGTGCAATTGCCACATCTACTAACAGTTCTTTTTTTATACTTCTACTGCATCTTCATGAGGTTGCAGTGGATGTTCTGAATCTATGTGATCATAAAACATGATGCCATTAATATGGTCTATTTCATGTTGAACTACAACAGCTGGATAACCTTTTAAACGTAATTTAACATCATTACCATCTATATCTTTCGCTTTAACTGTAACTCTATATTTACGGTGTACTAGTCCTGGTACATTTTCGTCTACACTTAAGCAACCCTCACCAGTAGGTAGATAGGCTTCTTGAATGCTATGACTCATAATTTTAGGATTTACTAACATCAAGTCATAACTTTTACCTTCTCCATCATCTGGTAAATAGACGGCAATCATTTTTTTAGAAATATTGATTTGTGGCGCTGCAAGTCCAACGCCAGAACGAAGACCATATTTATTAGCAGTTTCTTCATCTTGACTATTTATTAAAAATGCTCTCATAGATTTTAATGTCTCTCTATCTTCATCTGATAATGGGACTTCGACATCTTTAGCTTTTTCACGTAGTGTTGGATGTCCATCTCTAATTATATCTTTCATTGTTAACATTTGTTCATACACCTTCCTTAATATAAAATATACCAAAGATTACCAAATAAAATACAGTAATAAATTTGATTTATTAAAATTTATTATATAATATAGCACACGAAAAAGGAGGATTTCTCAAAATGAAATTTAAATATGGTATTGGTGCCATACTAGCTTCCACAGTACTTATAGCTGGATGTACAACTGATAAAGGTGAAATAAAAGATTATAATGAAAAAATACAACAAGCATTCGATGAAGAAAAGCCTGTTTCATCAGTAGGCAAAAAACTTAATGAACTAGAGCAAAAGAAACAAAAGCTAGTGAAAAAAATCAATGGGAAAGACCAACAAGAAGCCAAACAAACTTCTGAAAAAATTGTAGATAATGTTGAAGAAAGACAAAAAGAATTTAAAAAAGAAGAAAATGCGTTAGATAATTCAGAAAAAGAATTTAAAAAAGCACAAAAACATTTAGATAATATTAGTGATGAAGATAAGAAAAAAGAAGTGAAAGAATTAAATGATGCTTTAAAAGATAAATATAAAGCACATGATAACTATGCAAATGCATACAAGAATATTATGAACAAAGAAAAAGATTTATTTGAATATGGAACTCGTGATCAAGCTAACCAAGAAGAAATGAATAAAAAGACAGAAGCTGTATCCAAATCATATAAAACTATGGACAAATCTTTTAATAAATACAAAGATGCAATGGAAAAAGTAAATAAAGAAAAACAAGATGTAGATAATTTAAACTAACTTAAAATGCTATTAATTTGAAATTTAAGGTAAATAACTATAGCATATTAAATGAGGACGCTTACATTCTTTTGGGAGTGGACACTTTGAACCTTGTAAAAAAGATAGTACAGCATGTTTGAAAATAGTGATACAGTTTTAAAACTGTACCTATTTACTGTATTACAGAACTTTTCATATTTGTTTAACAGTGAAACAGTTTTGTGATACAATGTTAAAGGATAAAATGAATTTCTATTATACGGGAAAGGTATGGTGAATTGAATGGCTCCGAAATTGAAAGCCCAATTCGATGCAGAGAAAGTATTGAAAGATACTGAATCTCAATTTGAAATGATCCAAATTTTGGATGAAGACGGTAATATCGTTAATAAAGATCTAGTACCTGATTTATCAGACGAGCAATTAGTAGAATTAATGGAAAGAATGGTTTGGACACGTATTCTTGATCAACGTTCTATTTCACTAAATAGACAAGGGAGATTAGGATTCTATGCACCTACTGCTGGTCAAGAAGCTTCACAATTAGCTTCTCAATATGCATTAGAACAAGAAGACTTTATTCTTCCTGGTTATCGTGATGTTCCACAATTAATTTGGCAAGGTCTGCCATTAACTGAAGCATTTTTATTCTCTAGAGGTCACTTTAAAGGAAATAGAATGCCTGAAGGTGTTAATGCACTAAGCCCACAAATTATTATCGGCGCACAATACGTACAAACAGCTGGTGTTGCACTTGGACTTAAAAAACGTGGGAAACAAGCTGTAGCAATCACATATACTGGTGATGGTGGTTCTTCACAAGGTGATTTCTATGAAGGTATTAACTTCGCTTCAGCTTACAAGGCGCCAGCAATTTTTGTAATTCAAAATAATAACTATGCGATTTCTACACCACGTAGTAAACAAACAGCTGCTGAAACTTTAGCTCAAAAAGCTATCTCAGTAGGTATTCCTGGTATACAAGTAGATGGAATGGATGCACTTGCAGTATATCAAGCGACTAAAGAAGCGCGTGATCGTGCTGTAAACGGTGAAGGTCCAACACTTATTGAAACAATCACTTATCGTTACGGTCCACATACAATGGCTGGAGACGATCCAACGAAATACAGAACTTCAGACGAAGATTCTGAATGGGAGAAAAAAGATCCATTAGTTCGTTTCAGAAAACATCTTGAAAATAAAGGTCTATGGACTGAAGAGAAAGAAAACGAAGTAATCGATCGTGCGAAAGCTGAAATTAAAACTGCTATTAAAGAAGCGGATAATACAGAAAAACAAAAAGTTACAGACTTAATGGAAAATATGTATGAAGAAATGCCTCAACATTTAGCAGAACAATATGAAATCTATAAAGAGAAGGAGTCGAAGTAACCGATGGCACAAATGACAATGGTTCAAGCGATTAATAATGCGCTTAAAACCGAATTACAAAATGATGAAAATGTCTTACTTTTCGGTGAAGACGTCGGTGTTAACGGTGGTGTATTCCGTGTAACTGAAGGATTACAAAAAGAATTCGGTGAAGACCGAGTATTTGATACACCTTTAGCAGAATCTGGAATTGGTGGCTTAGCTCTAGGCTTAACTACACAAGGTTACCGTCCAGTTATGGAAATCCAATTCTTAGGATTCGTATTTGAAGTATTTGACTCTGTTGCAGGTCAAATTGCGCGTACACGTTTCCGTTCTGGTAACTCAAAACAAGCACCAGTAACTATCCGCGCCCCATTTGGTGGTGGTGTACACACACCTGAATTACACGCAGATAATTTAGAAGGTATCTTAGCTCAATCACCAGGATTGAATGTAGTCATCCCATCTAGTCCTTATGATGCAAAAGGATTATTAATTTCTGCAATTAGAAGTAACGACCCAGTTGTATATTTAGAGCACATGAAATTGTATCGTTCTTTCCGTGAAGAAGTGCCTGATGAAGAGTATACAATTGAAATCGGCAAAGCGAGTGTCAAACAAGAAGGTAATGACATTACATTAATCGCTTATGGTGCCATGGTACAAGAATCATTAAAAGCTGCTGAAGAATTAGAAAAAGATGGTCATTCAGTGGAAGTTATTGATTTACGTACGGTACAACCAATCGACTTAGAAACGTTAGTTGCTTCAGTAGAAAAAACTGGACGTGCAGTCGTAGTTCAAGAAGCACAACGTCAAGCTGGTGTTGGAGCTACAGTTGCTTCAGAATTAGCAGAGCGCGCAATTCTATCATTAGAAGCACCAATTGCTCGTGTAGCTGCTGCTGATACCGTTTATCCGTTTACTCAAGCTGAAAATGTTTGGTTACCAAACAAAAACGATATCGTTGAAAAAGCAAAAGCAACATTAGAATTCTAATAAATATTAATAAGTTTGGGATAGCTTTTAAAATGTTATCCCAACTTCATTGATTAATAATAAAACAGCATGAGATTGCGAATCATAAGTTTCGTTCTCATTTTCTAATTTTTGACTAAATATGAATTTTTAGGAGGATAATAACGTGGCATTTGAATTTAAATTACCCGATATTGGTGAAGGTATCCACGAAGGTGAAATTGTAAAATGGTTTGTTAAAGCTGGAGATACTATCGAAGAAGATGATGTTTTAGCTGAAGTTCAAAATGACAAATCTGTAGTAGAAATTCCATCACCTGTGTCAGGTACAGTGGAAGAAGTACTTGTAGATGAAGGTACAGTTGCTGTTGTCGGAGATACAATTGTTAAAATTGACGCGCCTGATGCAGAAGATATGGAATTTAAAGGTAG
Source organism: Staphylococcus sp. GDY8P45P (assembly GCF_017892745.1). Taxonomy (NCBI): domain Bacteria; kingdom Bacillati; phylum Bacillota; class Bacilli; order Caryophanales; family Staphylococcaceae; genus Staphylococcus; species Staphylococcus sp. GDY8P45P. The sequence continues at coordinate 166,695 of NZ_JAESLS010000005.1, forward strand.
CGATAGTAGTGAATCTACAGATGAAGCTGAAGCAGAACCTGCTAAAGAAGAAAGTTCTGAAGCAGCGGCAACTACACAATCATCAGCTGATGAAGATGTAGATGAAAATAAACGTGTTAAAGCTATGCCTTCAGTGCGTAAATATGCACGTGAAAATGGCGTAAACATTAAAGCAGTTGTAGCTTCAGGTAAAAATGGACGTACAACTAAAGAAGATATTGATGCATACTTAAATGGAGATGCAAGTGCAGCTTCAACTGAAAGTGCAAGTGAAACTGCAGAAGAAACTTCTGCGAGCACAGCACAATCAGCGCCAGTTTCTAGTGAAGGTGAATTCCCAGAAACAACAGAAAAAATCCCTGCTATGCGTAAAGCAATCGCAAAAGCAATGGTTAATTCTAAACACACTGCACCTCACGTAACTTTAATGGATGAAATTGATGTTCAAGAATTATGGGATCATCGTAAAAAATTCAAAGAAGTTGCGGCTGAGCAAGGTACTAAATTAACATTCCTACCTTATGTAGTGAAAGCTCTTGTTTCTGCACTTAAGAAATATCCAGCACTAAACACAGAATTTAATGAAGAAGCTGGAGAAATTGTACACAAACATTATTGGAATATTGGTATTGCAGCTGATACAGACAGAGGTTTATTAGTACCTGTTGTCAAACATGCTGACCGTAAATCTATGTTCCAAATTTCAGATGAAATTAATGAATTAGCTGTAAAAGCACGCGATGGCAAATTAACTTCAGATGAAATGAAAGGTGCTACTTGTACTATTAGTAATATTGGATCAGCAGGTGGACAATGGTTCACACCAGTTATAAATCACCCAGAAGTAGCTATCTTAGGTATTGGTCGTATCGCTCAAAAACCTATCGTTAAAGACGGAGAAATTGTAGCTGCGCCAGTATTATCATTATCATTAAGCTTTGACCATAGACAAATCGATGGTGCTACTGGACAAAATGCAATGAACCATATCAAGCGTTTATTAAATAATCCAGAATTATTATTAATGGAGGGGTAAAACATGGTAGTTGGAGATTTCCCAATTGAAACAGATACTATTGTAATCGGAGCAGGACCTGGAGGATATGTTGCAGCAATTCGTGCAGCACAATTAGGTCAAAAAGTAACAATCGTTGAAAAAGGCGAATTAGGCGGTGTATGTCTTAACGTTGGATGTATTCCATCAAAAGCATTATTACACGCATCTCACCGTTATGATGAAACTAAAAACTCTGAAAATTTAGGTGTTATTGCTGAAAGTGTTTCACTTAAATTTGACAAAGTTCAAGAATTCAAACAATCAGTTGTTAAGAAATTAACAGGTGGTGTTGAAGGATTATTAAAAGGAAATAAAGTAGAAATCGTTAAAGGTGAAGCTTATTTCGTAGATAACAATAGTTTACGTGTTATGGACGAGAAGAGTGCTCAAACTTATAACTTCAAACATGCAATCATTGCAACTGGTTCAAGACCAATTGAAATTCCTAATTTCGAATTCGGTAACCGTGTTATTGATTCAACTGGTGCTTTAAATTTACAAGAAGTTCCTGGTAAATTAGTAGTAGTTGGTGGCGGTTATATCGGTTCAGAACTAGGTACTGCATTTGCAAACTTTGGTTCAGAAGTTACGATTTTAGAAGGTGCTAAAGATATCTTAGGCGGCTTCGAAAAACAAATGACACAACCTGTTAAAAAAGGCATGAAAGAAAAAGGCGTTGAAATTGTTACTGAAGCAATGGCTAAATCTGCTGAAGAAACAGATAACGGTGTTAAAGTAACTTATGAAGTTAAAGGTGAAGAACAAACGATTGATGCTGATTATGTATTAGTTACTGTTGGTCGTCGTCCAAACACTGATGAATTGGGCTTAGAAGAATTAGGTCTTAAATTCGCAGATCGTGGATTATTAGAAGTAGACAAACAAAGCCGTACTTCTATCGACAACATTTTTGCAATTGGTGATATCGTTCCTGGGCTACCATTAGCTCATAAAGCGAGCTATGAAGCAAAAGTAGCTGCTGAGGTTATTTCTGGAGAAGCATCAGAAGTGGATTACATTGGTATGCCTGCTGTATGTTTCACAGAACCAGAACTAGCACAAGTAGGTTACACTGAAGCGCAAGCGAAAGAAGAAGGATTAGAAGTTACAGCTTCTAAATTCCCTTACGCAGCAAACGGTCGTGCATTATCATTAGATGACACAACTGGTTTCGTTAAATTGTTAACACTTAAAGAAGATAATACACTAGTTGGTGCACAAGTAGTTGGTACTGGTGCTTCTGACATTATCTCTGAATTAGGCTTAGCAATAGAAGCTGGTATGAATGCTGAAGATTTAGCATTAACTGTACATGCTCACCCAACATTAGGTGAAATGTCTATGGAAGCTGCTGAAAAAGCTTTAGGATTACCAATTCATACAATGTAATAAATTAATAAGTATAAATAGTTACACTTTAGATGTTTTATCTTAAATGGTTATGGAAGTAATGAACGATATTACTGTTCTAGTGTTTTCAAATCATTGTATAAATGTTTAAAGCTTACAACAAATATATAGGGGCGGGAATAAGGAATCAATTTATTATATTTTGATTTCTGTCCCGCTCTTTTTTTACATCTTTTAAAATTTTGGTAACTATTTGTTAATTAAAGGGAGGATAAGTATATGGAATATTCATATCCGATTGATCTTGAATGGACAAATGAAGAAATGATGCAAGTGGTTGCTTTTTTTAATGCTATTGAAAAATACTATGAATCAAAAGTTGAAGGTAAAGTACTGTTAGAACGTTACAATCAATTTAAAAAAATAGTTCCAGGTAAAGCTCAAGAAAAGCAAATATTTAAAGAATTTGAAAAACAAAGCGGCTACAATAGTTACAAAGTAGTAAAATCAGTCAAAGATGCGTCAAATCAAAAATATTTTAGTTCAAAACAAATTTAACTATTGTCATCTTAGCTATATTTTGATATTTTTATTAAGCACTAAACAAAATGTTTGATAAAAGTAAACAAAATATAGTTTTTTTGTATAAATAATGCTCACGTTTTGGTTAACTATTGTTCCTTTAATGTGCAAAATAAGAAATTATAAAATAAGGTGACAGAATGAAGATTGGAAAAAAATTAAAGAATCTTAGAAATATTAAGCAACTCACTCAAGGTGAGCTGGCAGAGCGTACAAATTTATCTAAAGGATATGTTTCTCAAATTGAAAGTGAACATGCCTCGCCAAGCATGGAAACTTTTTTTAATATTTTAGAAGTATTAGGTACTACCCCTCGTGAATTTTTTTACGATTCAGCAAATACTAAGGTGTTATATAAGAAAAATGAACAAATTCATTATGATGAATCTGATAAAGGATATTTACTAAACTGGCCAATCACACAATCGAATAACTTTGAAATGGAACCATTAATACTTACTTTAAAACCTAATGCGTCATATAAAAGTTTTGATCCATCAGATTCCGATACATTTATATATTGTCTACAAGGTGAAGTTTCGCTTTTATTAGGAAGTGATTATTATCACGCTGAAGAAGGGGATGCGTTATATTTTAAAGCAAACCAAATACATAGATTAAAGAACCTTACGTCACAGGATGTGAAAGTTCTGGTTGTTGCTACAGCATCATATTTATAGGAGGACAATACATGAACCCTTTATTGACATTCCAATCAGTAAGTAAAGCTTATGATGGAACACAAATATTAGATAATATAGATTTGAATATTGAGTCTGGACATTTTTACACATTATTAGGCCCTTCTGGTTGTGGGAAAACTACAATTCTGAAATTGATTGCAGGCTTTGAACAAGTTGATCATGGACAAATCGTTTATCAAGGAAAATCGATTAATCAAGTTCCTGCTAATAAGAGAAAAGTAAATACTGTTTTTCAAGATTATGCTTTATTTCCGCATTTGACTGTATTTGATAATATCGCATTTGGATTAAAAATAAAAAAATTAAATAAGGAAGTAATTAAAGCTAAAGTGCAAGAAGCTTTGAAATTAGTGAAATTAACTGGTTTTGAAAATAGAATGATAGATGGCATGAGTGGTGGACAAAAGCAACGAATTGCGATTGCGCGTGCTATCGTAAATGAACCTGAGATTTTACTTTTAGATGAATCATTATCGGCATTAGATTTAAAATTAAGAACTGAAATGCAATATGAATTAAGAGAGATTCAATCTAGATTAGGTATTACTTTTATTTTTGTGACTCATGATCAAGAAGAAGCATTGGCACTGAGTGATTATATATTTGTTATGAAAGATGGGAAAATACAACAATTTGGTACACCCACTGATATTTATGATGAACCAGTAAATCGTTTTGTTGCTGATTTTATTGGAGAATCTAATATTTTGAAAGGTACAATGGTCAAAGATTATATTGTTAATATTTACGACCAAGCATTTAAGTGTGTCGATATGGGAATTCCTAGTCAACAACAAGTTGAAGTCGTAATCAGACCAGAAGACATTGCGTTAGTAACCCCTAATGAAGGATTATTTGAAGTGACTGTTGATTCCATGTTATTTAGAGGTGTACACTATGAAATCAATTGTGTAGATAGAAAAGGTTATGAGTGGATGGTGCATTCTACAAAGAAAACTGAAGTAGGTAGCAAAGTAGGTTTGTTTTTTGAACCAGAAGCGATTCATATTATGGTGCCGGGCGAAACCGAAGCAGAGTTTGATGAACGTATTAATAGCTATGAGGTTAATGATAATGCGTAAAATAAACAGATTTTTATTTATACCATATATCTTATGGATGGTTTTATTTATCGTTGTGCCAGTCATTTTGCTAATTTATTTCTCAATGATTGATATACATGGTCATTTTAGTTTAGATAATTATAAACAAATGCTGACACCAAAGTATTTTTTGATGATATGGGACTCTATATTGTACGCTGTGTTAATTACGATGACTACGTTGCTTATTAGTTATCCAGCAGCATACTTTATTCGTACAGCAAAATATCAGAATTTATGGTTATTGGTATTAATTATACCCACTTGGATTAATTTACTTCTAAAGACCTATGCATTTATTGGCTTGTTCAGTCATGATGGTATTATCAACCGAATATTATATAGTTTGCATTTACCTAAAGCGGAACTTTTATTTACAGGTCCTGCCTTTATAATTGTAGCCAGTTATATTTATATACCATTTATGATTTTACCAATTTTTAATAATATGAAGGACATACCAAATAATTTATTACAAGCCTCAAGTGATTTAGGCGCTAGTCGACTAATGACATTTAAAAAAGTAATTATGCCTTTGACAAAACGTGGCGTATTAACAGGGGTGCAAGTTACATTTATTCCTGCGCTTTCTTTGTTTATGATCACAAGGTTAATTGCTGGTAATAAAGTCATTAATATTGGAACAGCGATTGAGGAACAATTTCTTGTAATTCAAAACTATGGGATGGGTTCAACTATTGCGTTGTTTCTCATTCTCTTCATGGCTTTTGTCCTAATCATTACAAATAAAAAATCTACAAATGGAAAAGGGTGAATCATATGAAATGGTATGGCAAACTATATATCGGTATATTAATTGCAGTGTTGTATATCCCTATACTGTTTTTAATGTTTTATTCATTTAATTCAGCAGGTAATATGATTCACTTTGAGCATTTTACATTAGCGCACTATCTATCCTTATTTAACAATGACAGATTATTAGCAGTTATTTTTAATACGATTGCGGTGGCATTATTAGCTGCTGCAATTGCAACGGTAATTGGAACAATGGGGGCCATTGCTTTATATCATTTAAGAAACAAAAAATTAAAAATTTCGTTACTCACTTTAAATAATGTGCTAATGGTTTCTTCCGATGTAGTTATTGGTGCATCATTTTTGATTATGTTTACGGCAATAGGTCATTTTACAGGTTTAGGGCTTGGTTTTATCACTGTATTAATTTCACATATTGCTTTTTGCATTCCAATTGTAGTGATTATTGTGTTACCTAAGTTATATGAAATGAATGAGCATACTTTAGATGCTGCTAGAGATTTAGGTGCCAGTGAATTACAAGTTTTAAATAAAGTGATGTTACCCCATTTGTTTCCTGCAATACTTGGCGGTTTTTTTATGGCACTAACCTATTCTTTGGATGATTTTACAGTTAGTTTTTTCGTTACAGGAAATGGATTTAGTGTATTATCAGTAGAAGTTTATGCTATGGCTAGAAAAGGTATAAGTATGGAAATTAACGCGATATCGACAATACTTTTTATAACGATCATAATAGGTATTCTTGGTTATTATTTGATACAAAAACTTATCAAACGAAATAAAGCATTGAAGCAGGTGACACAATAATGAAACGATTTTTACAATTAATCGTGCTTTCAATTTTCGTTGGACTACTATGTTTATTGGTAAGCCAAAAACTCACTGAAAAAGAGCATTCTGCTTCAGGTGAAAAAATTTATGTGTATAACTGGGGAGAATATATTGATCCGAGTTTAGTAAAAAAATTTCAAAAAGAAACTGGTATTGAAGTTGTGTACGAAACATTCGATTCAAACGAAGCTATGGAGGCAAAAATACGTAATGGTGGTACAAATTATGATGTTGCTTTTCCAAGTGAATATACGATAGAAAAAATGAAAAAGGAAGGTTTGTTATTACCTTTAAATCATGAGAAAATACCAAATATGAAAAATTTAGATAAAGATTATATGAACATGTCATTTGATAGGAAAAATCATTATTCAGTGCCATACTTTTTTGGTACAGTAGGTATTTTATATAATAAAAATGTATATTCACAAGATAACTTTGATTCGTGGGAAAGTTTATATAATCAAAAATATCAAAATGATATTTTATTAGTAGACGGAGCAAGAGAAGTTATGGGTTTAAGTTTAAACAAATTAGGCTACAGTTTAAATGATAAGCAATCAAAACATTTAGCAGAAGTTGAACAAGATTTAAAACAATTAAGCCCTAATATTAAAGGTGTTGTCGGTGATGAAATAACTATGATGCTTGAACAACACGAAGCTAATATTGCGGTTGTGTGGAGTGGTATAGCAGCGCCAATTGTGCAAAATAATAGTGATTTTGATTACGTCGTTCCAAAAGAAGGATCAAACTTATGGTTTGATAACATGGTAATTCCAAAGACAGCTCAAAATAAAGCAGGTTCACATAAGTTTATCAATTTTATGTTAGATGCACAGAATAGTAAACAAAATACGGAGTGGGTAGCTTATGCAACACCTAATAAGGCTGCAAGAGCACAATTACCAAAAGACATCAAAGATGATGAACGTTTTTATCCTTCAAAGCGTACACAAGCACGTTTAGAAGTCTATAAAGATTTAGGTAAAGATACACTTAGTGAATATAATGAACGCTTTTTAAATTTTAAAATGTCGCTAAATTAAAGCGTAGTATAGTAGTTATTTTATCGTTTATTCGATATAATAGTTTGATAAGTAGTATAAGGAGTTGTATAGAAATGTCAGGAGAACAATATACTCAAGTTAGGCGTCCAGTGAGTCGACTAGCAGAAAAGGTATTGGGTTGGTTGAGCTGGATATTCTTACTATTACTAACAATCATCACAATGTTTATTGCATTAGTTTCTTTTAGTAGTGAAAGTTCTATTCAAAATTTAGAAACGTCGTTAAATGGTAATGATTTTATTCAGCAAATATTGGCGAATAATGGATTAAATACGATTCAATTTGTTATTTGGTTACAAAATGGTATATGGGCAGTTATTGTATATTTCATTGTTTGTTTATTAATATCATTTTTAGCGTTAATTTCAATGAATATTAGAATATTATCTGGATTTTTATTTTTAATAGCTACCATCGTCACTTTACCTTTAGTTCTATTATTTGTACCACTCATTATACCGATTCTATTTTTAATAGTTGCAATTATGATGTTTGCACGCAAAGATAAAGTAGAAATGATACCAGCTTATTATTCTGGTGGTTATCAAGGTAGTTATAATGACTATGGTCAAGAAAGAGAAGCAGAACCAAAATCTGAGCCAAAACCTGAACCGAGACCTGAGCCAAAATCTGAACCAAACCCTCAATATAATGTACAACAAGATACTTCTGACTTAGAACAACCTTCAAACCAAGAACAACAATTAAGAAGAGGTGGGTACAGTTCCGAAATTGCAGACAAAGTAAATTCGGATATTAATTCAAAAGAGGAAGAACCTCAAGTATTATCTCGACAGGCTAAATACAATTATAAATCAAGAAAGCAGCCAAATGATTTTGATGAAAATCTTCAAAATGAACAAGAGGACTCAAATATCGATAGTGAAGAATCTGAAATAGAAGCTAGACAAAGACAAGAAGCTTTTGAAAAAGAACAACAACTTCAACAAGAAGCTTATGAAGAACAACAGCGAATCAAGCAAGAAAAGGCTGAGGAAGCTGCTAGATTGAAGCAAGAAAAAGCCGAAGAAAAAGCTAGAATTAAGCAAGAAAAGAAAGCACGTAAACAGCGTGAAAAAGAAAAACGTAAACAACAACCAAGTGCAGTTAGTCAGAGAAGAATGAACTTTGAAGAACGAAAGAAAATCACAAGTCAAACTGCTGAATCATCAGAGATTGATGAAGAAAAAAGTCAATCAAGTAAAACTAAACAAAATGAAGCAGTAGATTCAGATAAAGAAAAATAAAGATTTTATTTTCTCTATCCTATACGCAAAATAAGAGGGCCAATCCTTAATATGGATTGGTCCTCTTTATATTTAAAATCTTACGATTTTGATCGTGCATGCTTGCCTGGGGTATGGTTCGAGCCTGTAGTCTCTCACTCATATCATTTCCCCGGGCGTCAGCACGATGCAAAATCTCTATAAAAGATGTGTTTTAATACAATAGAAAAAAGCTTCATATTATTTAACTTATACAACTAATAGAAAGTCATATTTTTAATTAACCAAAAGATATAACTTAATATGAATACACATGATGGATGAGTCCATTTTATATAAAAAAACTTAAGATTTTGATCGTGCATGCTTGCCTGGGGATATGGCTAGAGCCTGTAGTCTCTCGCTCATATCATTTCCCCGGGCGTCAGCACATTACAAAATCGCAATTTCGCAAAGAAATCGTCAATTTTGTTTCTCTGTAAATATTTGAGTTTCAGTAATATGTCTACATGAGCTCTTTAAATGTTTCTAATATTAAGTATACATTTAATATGCTTAAAATAATGATTAATAGCCATGAAATAGTATTAACCCAGGTTCTGTTTTTAAATTGTCCCATTAAATAACGATTATTTGTAGCCAGTTGTAAAGGTATTAATGAGAACGGTAAAGCTAAACTTAAAAACACTTGTGAGAACACTAGCAATTGTTCAATTTTTGCTTCATCACTTTTGAAAATAATGATACAGAATATGATAGGTAAAATTGCAAGTAGACGCGTAACAAGTCTACGTAACCAGTTTGGAATTTTAAGATGCAAAAAACCTTCCATTACAATTTGACCAGCCATCGTACCAGTAATTGTAGAATTTTGGCCTGATGCCAATAAAGCAACTGCGAATAAGGTACTCATAATTGCACCCATAGAAGCTCCTAATACAGGTTGATTTTGTAAAGCGTGATATAAATCGTAGAAACCACCCAATTGATCAGTATTAACACCATAAAATAAAGCTGCACCTAAAACGAGTAATAAGCAATTAATGATAAATGCAATTGAAAGTTGAATATTAGAATCCATCGTAGCATATTTAATTGCATGTGCTTTTGATTTTAAACTATTTCTATCATACATTCTTGATTGAACAATTGAAGAGTGTAGATATAGATTGTGTGGCATAATCGTAGCCCCAATAATCCCTAGAGCAATAAACAATGCGCTGTTATTCGTTATTATTTCTTTGCTTGGTACAAAACCAGTTAAAACCTCATTAACATGAGGTGAGGCAATAAACACCTCAAATATAAAGATCACAAGTACTGTAAAAATTAACGTACCTACAATCGCCTCAATTTTTCGGAATCCAAAGCGCATGATAAAGAGTAATAAAAATACGTCCAATACCGTGATAAGTGCACCGACAAGTAGTGGAATGCCAAACAATAAATCTAATGCTATCGCACTCCCGATAACTTCTGCGATATCAGTTGCAATAATTGCTAATTCAGCAATTATACAAAAAACAAAAGCTAATGGTTTGTTTAAGTAATATTTTGTAGCTTGTGCTAAATCCATACCTGTCGCTATTCCTAATCTTACCGTCATACTTTGTAGTAACATTGCAGATAAACTAGAGAGTAAAATTACGAATAGCAAAATGTATCCAAATTGTGCACCACCTTGCATTGAAGTAATCCAATTTCCTGGATCCATGTAACCAACTGCTACTAATAACCCTGGACCTAAATAAGATAATAACTTTTGACTAAATTTACCATTACTATTAATAGAAACCGTATTGTTGATTTCTTCTAAACTTTTATTATGCATTTTTATATTATTAGCCAATAATGATACCTCCTATACTTCTAACTAACTTTTTATAGGTTACTCCAAAAAAAATATTAGGTCAACCTAATAACAGGTAATTGCTTAGATAAAGTTTTACTGTTTTTATTTTTTAATTAGTAAATTAATATTTTGAAATATAGAAAATAACACTTTGTAATTTTGTAATTTTGTTAAATTTGCTATGATAGTGATAATGAATGAATAGGAGGAAAAATGATGAATCGGAAAGCAGAAAAAATCCTTGCTTGGATTGCAAACGGTCTTAGTTTATTATTTTTAATACTCATGATTTTGGGACTAATTTTATTGAATTTTCCCGAATCCAAGGAAGCATTAAATCAAATATATGAACAACAAGGTATGTCAATATCGGCAGATGCGCTTAAAGCTTCAATATTAATGCAAGGTGGATTTTTATTATTCGCGACGATTCTGGGATTCTGTGGCGTATTTACAATTAAAGGAAACAGAATTTTAGCTGGTTGCCTTTTAATTGCAGCGGCTTTAATTAGTATTTTTACTGGTAATTTTATTGCGTTAATACTTTGGATTATTGCTGGAATTATGCTATTGGTGAAAAAAGACAAAGGCCAACCACAATATCATAATCAAATACAACAAAATGACATTAGTGAAGATGCCAAAGATATTGGTCAACGACAAAAGAGTGATATGAACCCAGAACAAGAATTAAAAAAGAAAAAAGATGAGGATCCTTATATTTATTAAGTTATGTGAAAAGACTTACCAATTAATGATCTATAAAAACTGAAAATATACGCTAACTGCTAACAAAGTATTAACTATGTTAGCAGTTTAGTTGTTAGTATAATTTTTGATTTTATATAGAATACAGATTCAGGGTTTAAAATACCATTCTTTTTTTGAGCATATTAATAATAAGAAAGATATCACAACATGCTAATGTATTTTTATAAACGTAAAACGGCGACAAAGTCCCCGGCTTTGTTGGCAGTTTTTTATGCACGCTTTCCGCGGGCACTACCTTAGCCTGTAGTCTTCGGCTAGTGCTATTTCCGCAGGAGTCGGCATAAATCACTGCCAATATTATAATATATATAAATTAAGCAGTGGTGGTGTTTATTTTGTTGAATAAATCAATTGATAAAAGAGATCAATATGAAATGATTTCTATCTTTGACTTAGTCGCTAATAGTCATTTATTACGTAAAGTCGATGCGATATTAGATTTAAATTTTATATATGAACTTGTCGAAGACAAATATTTGAGAAAATATAAGAAATAGCTATCAAAACAATTTAATAGATTACTCATCTTTATTTATTGATGCTACGCATATTAAAGCAAATGCAAATAAGAATAAGTATACAACTGAATTAGCTGAGAAGGACACACTCTATTTTCAAGAAGAATTAAATAATGAAATTAAAGAATAAAGATTAGTTCAAGGGGAAAAGTCCTATTTGAAAAAACGATATAATTAGAAAATAAACAAACCCTTCGCATTAATTTGCGAAGGGTTTGTCTACTTTCAAGTCTAAGATATTTATATCTTAGTTTATTTGTAAAATTTTAATAACTGTTCGAAGGTATCTTCTAAAAAGTTTAAAAAGCTTTTATCTGTTTTTAATTCGTCCGCATTTGGAGCAAGTGTACGTGCAACAAATAATTCACCTTTTTTTACTTTTTTAACACGATCAATTGCACTTTGTATTTCATCATCTGACATGTCTTTAATATATGTTTTTTCTTGAGACATGTGGTCCAAGCTTAAGCTATAATCGGATGGTAAATTTCTAAGTGTATGAAATTGTTCTTCAAAAACTTTCACACGCTGTGCTTTATCTTTTGCTTCATGCATAACACCGTACATGACAAATAATTGGTTTTCAAAAAGACCTATTTGAAAATGTGGTAACATTTTATAACCACGATTGTTGGTTGCAAAAGCGACCCATGTATCTTTAGGTGGATTTACACTTCGTCTTGCATGTTTAGCAACGTGTGGATAAAAAACTTCTCCAGTTGTTGCCTCTAAATATTGAGAAAAATATTCTCCTAATTCATGCAATTGTGGTCGAACATGTTTATTCAAAGCTTCCATTCTGTTATCTAAACCATCAACAGTAAATGCTTTGAAATCGTTTATTTTAAATGTATATTTAGCCATTTTAACCTCCTAGTGTGCATCTATTCGTTTATATTTTAGCATAATATAACACTATAAACAGTGACTTTGTTTTTTTATTTGAATAATCGTACATTGTACAGAAACGTGTATAAACCTATGAATTAGGGTAAAAACATAGTATTATTAACTAATATGATATTACATACAATTGACTATTTTAAATATATAGTTCTATATCTTATTAAATATTAATGAAAAGTGAGTCGTGAAAAGGAGAGGGATACAATGACTGTTTATGAGTTTGCAAAAGGCCTTATTTTAGAAGCGGGCATCAATGTAAAAAAAATCATGAAACAAGGTATAGAAATAGAAACTAAGTCAAATCCCAATGATTTAGTGACAAATGTTGATAAAGCGACAGAAAAATATATTTTTGACAATATCAAGCAGACTTATCCAGAACATTTAGTGATTGGTGAAGAAGGACATGGACATGACCTTAAAGACGAATCAGGTATTGTATGGGTTATTGATCCAATTGATGGGACGTTGAATTTTGTACACCAAAAAGAAAACTTTGCAATTTCTATTGGCATATTTAACGATGGCAAACCATATGCAGGATTTGTATACGATGTAATAAATGATAAACTTTACCATGCAAAAGCTGGTGAAGGTGCATTTGAAAATGGCAACTTGCTACCTGCAATTCAATCGAGCCCTTTAAGCATAAGCATAATTGGTATCAATCCTAATTGGCTTACAAAACCAAGATTGGGTGAAGTGTTCAAACCAATTGTGGACGAAGCTAGAAGCGCGAGAGCTTATGGTTCAGCTGCGCTAGAAATCATTCATGTAGCTACTGGTAAATTAGGAGGCTACATTACACCAAGATTACAACCTTGGGATTTTGCTGGCGGTTTAATCATCCTGCAAGAAGTAGGTGGCATTGGTACAGATTTAATGGGTAACACCTTGTCTATATATGAACCAAGTTCCATAGTAATGGCTAATCCGCAATTACATGCGGAATTATTAGAATTTCATTTTCAAAAAAATAATGAAATCATCGAAGCATTACAAAAACGTTTAAAACATTAAGATAACTACTTTAATTCATACTATTAGGCAAAATTTTATATATTTAAGTAAAAGACATATGACAAAAGCGATGAATAAGATAACGAGTAGAGAATGAAATATAAACTTTAAATCATTTTAAAAATTTAAGTCAACATATAAAAAAGGACAGAAAATACATTTTCAAAATGATTTTCTGTCCCTATTTATTTTAGCAATTATAGCCAGTTATTTTCACGATATTTCTTTTTTAAAGTGAAACCGTACCCAAATGTTGCAATGAATAGTATAAATGTTAAAATCATCATTGGAACATTTGTAGCAGCGATACTAAAGCTAAATAAAAGCAATAATATAACAGCTATGATAGCGAGTACCCAGAATATTGATTTAGATTTTTTTTGTTGCATCCCAACCACACCTTTATAGTTTTCTTTAACCAATTATATGATATAATAAAAAAGTTGCAAAGAAAAGTGGGAATTTACTCGAGAAAGGAAATTGTATAAAATGACTAAAATAAGAGAAGATGTTCGTAATATCGCAATCATCGCTCACGTTGACCATGGTAAAACAACATTAGTAGATGAATTATTAAAACAATCAGGAATATTCCGTGAAAATGAGCATGTAGATGAAAGAGCAATGGATTCTAACGACATAGAAAGAGAACGAGGCATAACAATTCTTGCTAAGAATACAGCAATTAATTATAAAGATAACAGAATTAATATTTTAGATACGCCAGGACACGCCGATTTCGGTGGTGAAGTTGAACGTATTATGAAAATGGTTGATGGTGTAATCTTAGTTGTAGATGCTTATGAAGGTACAATGCCACAAACACGTTTCGTCTTGAAAAAAGCACTTGAACAAAATTTAAAACCTGTAGTAGTTGTAAATAAAATTGATAAACCTGAAGCTAGACCAGAAGGTGTAGTAGACGAAGTATTAGACTTATTTATTGAATTAGAAGCTAACGATGAGCAATTGGATTTCCCTGTTGTTTATGCATCAGCTGTTAATGGTACTGCAAGTTTAGATTCTGAAAAACAAGATGAAAACATGCAATCACTTTACGAGACAATTATTGATTATGTGCCAGCTCCAATCGATAATAGAGAAGAACCGTTACAATTCCAAATAGCATTATTGGATTATAACGATTACGTTGGTCGTATTGGTGTAGGACGTGTGTTTAGAGGAACGATGCGTGTTGGTGATAATGTATCTTTATTAAAATTAGATGGCTCAGTTAAGAATTTCAGAGTGACTAAAATCTTCGGTTATTTCGGATTAAAACGTGAAGAAATTGAAGAAGCTTATGCTGGTGATTTAATTGCCGTTTCAGGTATGGAAGATATTAACGTAGGTGAAACTGTAACACCTAGTGATCATCAAGATCCTTTACCAGTTCTAAGAATCGATGAGCCTACATTGGAAATGACGTTTAGAGTGAATAATTCACCGTTTGCTGGACGTGAAGGTGATTTCGTAACGTCTCGTCAAATTCAAGAACGTTTAGATGAACAATTAGAAACAGATGTATCATTAAAAGTAACGCAAACAGAATCGCCAGATAAATGGATAGTTGCAGGACGTGGGGAACTACATTTATCTATTTTAATTGAAAATATGAGACGTGAAGGTTATGAATTACAAGTTTCTAAACCTCAAGTTATCTTAAGAGAAATTGATGGCGTTAAATGTGAACCATTTGAACGTGTGCAATGTGAAGTACCTCAAGAATATACAGGTGCTGTCATTGAGTCATTAGGTCAGCGTAAAGGTGAAATGTTAGACATGGTGACAACGGATAATGGTTTAACTCGTCTTATATTCATGGTTCCAGCACGTGGTTTAATCGGTTATACTACTGAGTTTATGTCACAGACACGTGGATATGGTATTATTAACCATACTTTTGAAGAATTCAAACCTCGTGTTAAAGGCCGTATAGGTGGTAGAAGAAATGGTGCGCTTGTTTCTATGGATAAAGGTCAAGCAAGTTCATATGCGATTATGGGACTTGAAGATCGTGGTACAAACTTTATGGAACCAGGAACTGAAGTTTATGAAGGTATGATTGTTGGTGAACACAATCGTGAAAATGACTTAACAGTAAATATTACGAAAGAAAAACACCAAACTAACGTACGTTCAGCTACAAAAGACCAAACAGTTACAATGAAACGACCAAGAAAATTAACTTTAGAAGAAGCATTACAATTTATCAATGATGATGAATTAGTAGAGGTAACACCTGAAACGATTCGTATTAGAAAAACAATTTTAGAAAAAGCAGCGCGTGAAAAAGAATCGAAACGAATCAAACAATTAATGCAAGAAGAAGAATAATTAGTAAATCATCAGTATAATCGAGAGATAAATATCGTTGATTCACATGACAATGTCAATTTCTATTGGAATAATATAGAGATTGACGTTGTCTTTTTTATGACATTATATAGTTGAGTAAACATACAATGATTTGTATTTAGTAATAAAGTCAGTTCAAATTTCAATATCCTAATTGAAGGATTTAGTATGAGATGTGTTGCATTTAAATATAACTAAAACTATTATATGTATTACACTAAGGTAAATCGATTTAATTGCATTTATTAAAGTGTAGGTAAATACTTTAATTGTGTAGTGGATGCCTAGGAAATGATTAATGAAATTTAAAATTATTTTCATTGATAAACGTTAGCATGTATATTTGCGTTTACATACTAAGTCTTGTTTCACACTAAGAAAGTTAACTAATAGGAAACGTTGATATAAAAAAACCATGAAAGTTTCAAATTAATAGAAACTTTCATGGGATAAATTTTTAGAATTAAACTCTCAGTTTAATTTGTAATATTAACAATCATTGACAAACATCATATACTTCTTTCAACGATTACTATTATTATGATGACATGCTTTAAATTTTCGGTTAAAACAACATTAAGTTTATAAAAAATATGTTATCGATGGTCGAAAGTGCTTTCTTGTTTTCGTTGTTTTGGTGTATCTAGACGACTTTTACATTCGTCGCACATAAAAGTGTGCATTGGATCATTTCTTAATCTTTTAGCTTCTAATGTATTTTGATCAATGAATACTTCAGTATCACAGATAATACATTGCACTTTTATCATTTAAATCACCTCGATATGAGTAACATACTTGAACTCATATGAATAACCTTGTTCTGGTATATAGACAAAACTATCAACGAAGTTATCGTCATAAAGTCTTTTGCCATCACGAGCAAATTGGAAGAAAAGATATGGAAGTAGGTCTATTGGTACTTCTATAGAATCTTTATCATTAAACAAACGTATTGCTTTTGCATGATCATGTGGTTCAGCATTTTTGAAAAATGGTGACATATTAATTACAAATGAATCTTTTAAAACTGCTCTTTTTCGATATTTAATTTCTGAATTTAGTGTTGGAGGATTTGTTTGTCCTTCTAAGATTGCACGATTCCATTCGCGGTTGTCATTGAAATTGATTGGTTTAGTGCCATCAAATACACCATTCTCTAAATCTTCTAATTTAACTTTTCTATCATCAAATATCCAAGTAGTACTATCTAAAGTAATTGGAAATTTAACTTCGCCCTTAATTTGAATCATAATCCCACTCCTAATATATTTTAAAAATTTTAAATAAAACGATTCGACAACAAGTCCAGTCGTTACGATAATTGACATTTTTGTGAATTTGAACATAATTAAATAGTTTGTATTATTGAAGATGCATCATAATATTAAAAATGCCTAATTGTTTCAACGCTCATATCACAATGATTTGTGTAGTTCGTTTTATTAATTGTATATGTAACTAAAATAAATATATCACTAATTCCAATATTATCATAAATAACTAGCCTTAGTATATTACTGAATTCACTTGCTTTTTCTGTATCAGTAAGATAAACTTTTACATATAAAGTTACAATTGATAGGGGGAGTATGTCATGGTAAAGGGCCAAAAATTAAACAGTGCGGCATATGACCAATTAAATAAAGATGCAGACAGGATTCTTCAATTGATTAAAGTTCAAATGGATAATCTTACATTACCTCAATGCCCATTGTATGAAGAAGTTCTTGATACACAAATGTTTGGTTTACAAAAAGAAGTTGATTTTGCTGTTGAACTAGGCTTAGTGGATAGAGAAGCGGGCAAAGATCTAATGCTTCGTTTAGAAAAAGAATTGTCTAAATTACACGAAGCATTTACAAACGTTTAATTGGATTCGCTAATTTTGAAAAGTATAAATTTATTTTCACTAAATAAAATGATATAAAACGAATTAAAGTAGTTAAAAAACTACATAAGATATTTGAAGTGGCTAAGATGTCAATATTATATTGATTGTATCGTAGCCACTTTTTTTGTTGGATAATAAATGATGTTACGGTTTGATAATGATTGAACAACAAATTATATTTGTTCGAAAAATGAATACATTTTTTGATATACTATTAAAGGTACAATGAAATTTTAAAAATAATTTCAGTATTTAGAATAACGAAAATGATTGAAACTTTTATTAAAAAATGATTAATATGTAAAGAATATATAAAATAGAATTGGATGATATGTCGAATGAATAACATAAAGAAATTTTTTCAGTATATTAGCAAGAATGCTAAATATATTGACTATCCGTTAGTAATTACATATTTGTTGTTATGTCTCATTGGCTTAGTCATGGTATATAGTGCAAGTATGGTTGCAGCCACTAAAGGTTCTTTAACAGGTGGTGTACCAGTAACAGGAACATATTTTTATACTAGGCAATTAATGTACGTAATTATGAGTATCATTCTTGTTTTTTTTATGGCATTCGTGATGAATGTGAAGTTACTAGAAACGATTAAGTTTCAAAAATGGATGATGCTTGGCATTATCTTATTGTTAGTAGCAACCCTATTAGTAGGAAGTAATATTAATGGTTCGAAAAGTTGGATTAATTTAGGTTTTATGAATTTACAAGCATCAGAATTATTGAAAATTGCCTTGATATTATATATTCCATATATGATTGAAAAGAAAAGGCCAAAAGTATTTAAAAATCCTAAGCTCATGACTTCTCCAATTATTTTATCTGCTATTTGTATCGGCCTTGTATTTTTACAACGCGATGTTGGTCAAACATTATTGATTTTAATAATTTTTTTCTCAATCTTATTTTATGCAGGCATTGGAGTTCAAAAATCGCTAAAATATGGGTTAATGATACTCACAGGTATTGTGCTCATAGGTGGCTTGTTTTTACTGATAGGACTTGTGCCAGATTATTTAACTGCCAGATTTAGTACGCTTACAGATCCATTCAGCAATGAAGGTGGCACAGGTTACCATATTTCTAATTCATTAATTGCAATTGGTAATGGTGGTTTGTTAGGCCGTGGTTTGGGAAACAGTATTATGAAGTTAGGTTACTTGCCTGAACCACATACTGACTTTATTTTCTCCATTATTTGTGAGGAACTTGGACTTGTTGGAGGACTAATTGTCATTTGCTTATTATTCTTTATTGTATATAGAGCATTTGAACTTGCGAGTAAGACGAGTTCATACTTTTATAAACTAGTTTGTGTAGGTGTTGCTAGCTATATAGGTAGTCAAACATTTGTCAATTTAGGTGGTATTTCAGGTACGATACCTTTAACTGGTGTTCCATTACCATTTATTAGCTTTGGTGGGTCGTCAATGATCAGTCTAAGTATTGCAATGGGGCTATTATTAATTACCGCTAAACAAATTAAAGTCGATGAATCGAAAAAAAGACAACAGCGTAAACATACGCACCATTTTAGTGTTCCAAAAAATGGTTAATACGCGCATAATAAGCAAACGATTCAACATGTTGATGTTGAAAACGTTTGCTTATTTTTTTAACTATATCATTTACTTTTGAAAAACTTAGCAAATACAGTGCTTTTAATAAGTTAAAGTTATCAATAATGATAACTTTATATTATGTTATTTTTATGATATAATCTCTTTTAAATACGATAGGTATCAAATTTTAAATACTCATTGCAATAAAAAAGATAGTATTATGGTAAAAATATAAGCACTAGTCATATTGTAATTTTAAATAATGTGAAAACTATTTTACTGTATACATAGTTCGTATTTTGCTATAATCAATTTTATATCCAACTTTTTAGAAAATTCAAAATTTAAGGGGGACCATGATTTGAAACAAATTAATAAACTTATGGTAGCCAATCGTGGAGAAATAGCAATAAGGATTTTTAGGGCTGCAACAGAATTAAATGTTAAAACGGTTGCGATTTATTCAAATGAAGATAAAGGATCATTACATAGATATAAAGCTGATGAGTCATATTTAGTTGGGAAAGATTTAGGACCAGCAGAATCATATTTGGATATAGAGCGCATCTTAGATGTTGCGAAACGTGCAGGAGTGGACGCAATTCATCCTGGTTATGGATTTTTAAGCGAAAATGAAACTTTTGCCAAACGTTGCCAAGAAGAGGGGATTAAGTTTATCGGACCACGTGTCGAACATTTAGACATGTTTGGTGATAAAGTTAAGGCAAGAACTACAGCAATTAATGCTGATTTAAGAGTTATTCCAGGTACAGATGGACCAATTGATAATCAATCCGATGCAATTGCCTTTGCAAATGAAGCCGGCTATCCTTTGATGATTAAAGCTACAAGTGGTGGTGGTGGAAAGGGCATGCGTATTGTGCGTTCCGAAGATGAATTAGAGGAAGCATTCCACAGAGCAAAATCTGAAGCGGAAAAATCTTTTGGTAATAGCGAGGTTTATATTGAAAAATATATAGATAATCCAAAGCACATTGAAGTACAAGTCATTGGTGATGAACATGGTAACATTGTTCATTTATATGAACGTGATTGTTCTGTTCAAAGACGTCATCAAAAAGTTGTTGAAGTTGCGCCATCTGTTGCACTTACTGATGATTTGAGAGAACGTATATGTGACGCTGCAATTCAATTAATGGAGAAAATTGAGTATGTGAATGCTGGCACAGTTGAATTTTTAGTATCTGGAGACGATTTTTATTTCATAGAAGTCAATCCACGTGTACAAGTTGAGCATACGATTTCTGAGATGGTGACTGGCGTAGATATAGTTAAAACTCAAATTCTTGTAGCTGATGGTGAAAAGCTATTTGATAATGAAATTGGCATGCCACAACAAAAAGATATTCAAACATTAGGTTATGCAATTCAATGTCGTATTACAACTGAAGATCCAACAAATGACTTTATGCCAGATACTGGTAGAATAATAGCTTATCGTTCAAGCGGTGGCTTCGGAGTCAGACTTGACGCTGGTGATGGCTTCCAAGGTGCAGAAATTTCACCGTATTATGATTCATTACTTGTAAAATTATCAACACATGGTATGACATTTAAACAAGCAAATGAAAAAATGGACCGTTCATTACAAGAAATGCGTATTCGTGGTGTGAAAACAAATGTGCCATTTTTAATTAATGTTATGAGAAATACACAATTTAAGACTGGCGACTACACAACTAAGTTTATCGAAAGTACGCCAGAATTATTTGATATTGAGCCTACATTAGATAGAGGTACGAAAACGTTAGAGTATATTGGTAATGTATCTATCAATGGTTTTCCTAACGTAGAAAAAAGACCGAAACCAATTTATGAAACGTCACCAATCCCTCAGGTTCCAAAAAAGGTTGTCGAAAAATTTGAAGGTACTAAGCAGTTATTAGATCATAAAGGACCACAAGCAGTTGCAGAATGGTTGAAACAGCAAGAGGATGTATTAATTACAGATACTACTTTCAGAGATGCACATCAATCATTGTTGGCTACACGCGTACGTACTAAAGATATGATGAATATTGCTTCTAAAACAGCTGATGTAATGAAAGATAGTTTTTCATTAGAAATGTGGGGCGGTGCAACATTTGATGTTGCTTACAACTTCTTAAAGGAAAATCCATGGGAAAGACTTGAAAGATTGAGAAAAGCTATTCCAAATGTTTTATTCCAAATGCTTTTACGTGCATCTAACGCTGTTGGCTATAAAAATTATCCAGATAATGTCATTAAAAAATTTGTGAAAGAAAGTGCTGATGCAGGTATAGATGTCTTCCGTATTTTTGATTCGTTAAACTGGATAGATCAAATGAAAGTAGCAAATGAAGCAGTTCAAGAAGCAGGTAAGATTTCAGAGGGCGCTATTTGCTATACAGGAGATTTTTTAAATGCAAATCGTTCTGATATTTACACGTTAGATTACTACGTAAATATGGCAAAAACACTTGAATCAGAAGGATTCCATATATTAGCTATTAAAGATATGGCTGGTTTATTAAAACCGAAAGCAGCTTACGAATTAATCGGTGAGTTAAAAGCAGCAGTTGACTTACCAATTCATTTACACACACATGATACGAGTGGTAATGGACTTTTAACTTATAAAGAAGCTATTGATGCGGGCGTAGATGTTATTGATACAGCAGTTGCATCAATGAGTGGTTTAACAAGTCAACCAAGTGCTAATTCATTGTATTATGCACTGAATGGTTTCGGTAGAAGCATGCGTGCAGACATTGATGGAATGGAAGAGTTATCACATTATTGGGGTACTGTACGTCAATACTATAGCGATTTCGAAAGTGATATTAAGTCACCTAACACAGAAATTTATCAGCATGAAATGCCAGGTGGACAATATTCTAATTTACGTCAACAAGCGAAAAGTTTAGGCTTAGGCAACAGATTTAATGAAGTAAAAGATATGTATAAGCGTGTTAATTTCTTATTCGGTGATATTGTTAAAGTAACACCTTCATCAAAAGTTGTTGGCGATATGGCCTTATACATGGTTCAAAATGATTTAGATGAGCAATCTGTAATAAAAGATGGACATAAATTAGATTTCCCTGAATCAGTAGTATCATTCTTTAAAGGAGAAATTGGTCAGCCAGTTAATGGCTTCAATAAAGACCTACAAAAGGTAATATTGAAAGGTCAAACCCCATTAACTGAACGGCCAGGGGAATATTTAAAGCCAGTTGATTTCGAAACAGTAAGACAAGAATTAGAGGAAAAACAACAAAAAGAAGTCACTGAACAAGATGTCATCAGTTATGTGTTATATCCAAAAGTGTATGAACAATTTATTGCTACGCAAGAACAATATGGAAATGTATCACTTTTAGATACACCAACATTTTTCTTTGGCATGAGAGCAAATGAGACTGTAGAAATAGAAATTGATACAGGAAAACGATTGATTATTACACTTAAAACGATTACAGAACCTGATGAAAAAGGTGTACGTACAATATTTTATGATATGAATGGTCAGGCAAGACGTATCTTCATACAAGATGAAAATGTTAAAGCCAATGCAAATGTTAAACCAAAAGCGGATAAACTAAATCCAAATCACATTGGTGCACAAATGCCTGGATCAGTTACAGAAGTTAAAATTGCTGAGGGTGAATCTGTGACGAGTGGACAAGCATTATTGATCACTGAAGCTATGAAGATGGAAACAACGATTCAAGCACCGTTTGATGGTGTCGTAAGAAAAGTAACAGTACAAAATGGCGATGCCATTGAAACAGGCGACTTATTAATAGAAATTGAAAAAGAACAAGAAGATTAAACTAAAAATGGCTGTGATACGGTTAATGTATCACAGCCATTTTATATGTTAATTAAAGTAAATTATCCACCACTTCGTATAGTTCTTAGCATCAATACAATAAAGTATGCAATCAATCCAAACAATATTGTTATGAATAATGCGTGTAATAGAGCGATTAATAAATTCACTTCAGTAATAATAGATAAAGCACCTGTTATCACTTGTAAAATTATTAAAATAAATGCAGCGGTATAGCCGAAACGAATTGTTCGATTTTCTTTGTAATTATTAATTGCATGAACAAACGTGATTAAAATCCAAATAAAAGCGATTAAAGCCATACCTCTGTGAGTGAAGTTCACCCAATCTTGAACGTTATGAGGTATTAAATCATTAAATGGAAGCGGCCATTGACCATAAGCTAAACTTGCTTCTTTATGTCTAACTAACGCACCAGTATATATCGTTAAGTATACAATGATTGCCATAATCCATGTATAAATTCTAAGCGGCTTACGAATAAATAATTCATCAGCTTCGTATTTACGGTCTACTTCAAAGATAATTAAAGTTAAAACAAATACTGAAGAAAATGAAATTAATGAAATACCAAAATGTAACGCCAAAACATAATCGTTTTGTTGCCACATTACTGCTGCTGCACCAACAAGTGCTTGCAATAATAGGAAACCAATACTAATCATGCATAACGGTTTAACTTCTTTGATATAACCAATGTGTTTCCAAGCAACAATCACTAGCCATAAAACAAGAATTAAAGATAGACCTGATACTGCACGATGACTTAATTCAATTATTGTTTGTATAGGCAAATTTTGAGGTAAAAAAGCACCATGACATAATGGCCAGTCAGAGCCACAACCATCAGCTGAACCAGTTTTAGTAACCAATGCGCCTCCTAGCTGTACAAATGCCATTATTATCGCTGCCAATACAGATAACCATTTCAGGTTTTTTTTGTTAAACAAGAATTAACCCCCCACAAATAAATAAAACAGATATGAGTAATGATTCAGCTACAATGATACCAATCATTTGTAGTTTAAACCATAGACTCTTTACATTTACTTTTTTATTTTTAAATAAAACTTAACTATTATTATAACAAGAAATACGCTTCTAATTGTGTCACAAAAATGACTATTTGTGAATGTCGATAAAGTGTCACAAATAACTTTGTATAAATGTAGTCAATCACCGTAAATTGATATATCATTGTATTATATGGAAAAATTAGGAGGGAAATTATGAACAAAGAACAAACTTTGTCGCATAATTCTAGTCGTGTAACGTTTAAAGAGTTACAACAAATTATTAAAATGGGACTAGTTCAGGGCAATTTAATTCCAGCATTTGCTGGTTCATGGCTTGCAATTGTGTTGGCAAATCATTCCTTCCTCTCGTCAATACCACAGATTTTAATGATGTTGGTAGGTTCGACATTAATTATGGGGGGCGCATGCGCTTTAAATAATTACTATGATCAAGATATTGACAGTATCATGCCAAGTAAACAGCAAAGACCTTCAGTTAATGGAAAAATTTCAAATAGAAATTTATTATTACTTAGTTTTGGAATGATGCTCGTAGGGGAAGCATTATTATTTGCTTTAAATATACCATCTGGTGTAATAGGATTGTTAGGTATTGTTGGATATGTGTCATTTTATTCAATTTGGTCTAAACGTCATACAGTTTGGAATACAGTGATTGGGAGTTTTCCTGGTGCTGTGCCACCGTTAATAGGTTGGACAGCTATTGAAGGCAATATTAGTATGGTTGCTGTAGCGCTTTTCTTAGTAATATTTTGTTGGCAACCAGTACATTTTTATGCATTGGCAATAAAGCGTAAAGATGAATATAGTTTGGCAAATATTCCAATGTTACCTTCTGTTAAAGGTTTCAAACGCACGAGAGTGAGTATGTTTATCTGGCTAGTATTGTTATTACCACTACCATTATTATTGAGTGATCTTGGTACAACATTTATCATATTAGCTACATTATTAAATTTAGGCTGGTTATATTTAGGTTTAACGAGTTTTAAAAAAGATTCAGATCAAACAAAATGGGCAACAAAAATGTTTATTTACTCTTTAAACTATTTAGTAGTTTTCTTCGTACTCGTTGTTGTTGTTTCATTGATTAAAATGTTCTAATAAATATTAATAAGGATGGAATATATGAATTTACCAATCTTACCTACAATTAGCACAACATGTATAGTGATAAGCGCAATCCTTATTGCAATAGGATGGCGTAAAATATGGAAAAGAGAAATCGAAAGTCATAAAAAATTTATGTTACTTGCTGCTATATTTGCGCTAACTTTCTTTATTATTTATGCTTCGAGAACGATATTTATTGGTAATACTGCTTTTGGTGGCCCAGATTCAATTAAGATTTATTATACAATCTTTTTAATTTTTCATATCAATTTAGCTACCATCGGTGGTCTGCTAGGACTTTTCCAAATCATCACTGCGTTCAAAGACAAATTTAAACTTCATAGATTTGTAGGACCAATTGCATCAATTGTTTGGTTTTGTACTGCTATCACAGGAGTGATGGTTTATGTATTGCTCTATGTATTATATCCAGGCGGAGAAACAACATCATTGTTGAAAGCAACTTTCGGTTTTATAAATATACTTAGTTAAAGTATTGATGGACTAAGCTGAAATAATCATTATATCTAAAAATAACCTGAGACACTGCAGTGTCTCAGGTTATTTTTATTTTAAAGTTGCAGTTGCAGATGTTATCTGTTTAAGTGGTAGATTCTTTTTATAATTTTTGTAACTCAAGATTTGTGTGTGGTTTCATTCAAATAATTTAAATGGAAATTTTTAAAAAAGCGACTTAAGATAAATACCTTTTTAAGTGTTTAGCCGTAACAGAAGCAGTGGTTGCTAATAGACCATCTGGATTTCCTTGATAAAGTAATTTACCACCTTTGTTTCCAGCATATGGCCCTATATCAATAATCCAGTCTGCATTTGTCATCATCGTTAAATTATGTTCAATGATAATTACTGTGTTACCTTGGTCAATTAAATTATCAAAACAAGTTAAAATAATTGGTATATCATCTTCATGTAAGCCAGTAGTAGGTTCATCAAATACAAAAATGTGATTACTCACAACGTGTGTCAAATATTTACTGAGCTTAACACGTTGTATTTCTCCACCAGATAATGTATCAAGTGTTTGTCCTAAATTCATATAATTTAAACCTGTTGCTTTCAGTGATTGCAAAGGCTGTGCAATAGATTGATTTGTATTAAAAAAGTTTAAAGCTTCATCCACTGTTAAGTTCAATATATCTGCTATAGAATAGCCTGAGATAGTTGCATTTAAAACTTCAGGTTTATATCTTTTACCACCACAAACATTACAAATTTGGGTGAAGTCTGGCATAAATGCAAGCTCCGTTTTTAGCACGCCTTTTCCATGACACTCAGGACAGGCGCCTTCAGAGTTGTAACTGAATAATGACTTCTTCAACCCTGTATTTTTACTGAAATAGGTACGAACATCATCAAATATATCTAGGTATGTTAACAAATGAGAACGACTTGAAGCGTGTACGGGCTTTTGATCGATAATAATAGCGTCTTCATCGTTTTGTAAGCCGCCATGTATAAGTGTGCTCTTGCCAGAACCAGCTACACCAGTTACAACGGTCATTGCATGTTTAGGAATACGAACTGAAATATCTTTTAAATTGTTTTGCGTCATATGATTTAAGTCAATAAACGCATCTGTTTGTCTTATGGATGATTTCAATTTATGTTTTTTCTTTAATGCTTTTCCAGTACTGGAATTTGATGATAATAAATCAGAATAGTTACCAGTGAAAACAATTTCACCACCATTTTTTCCAGCATAGGGCCCTAAATCTATGATGTGATCTGCAATTTTGATAACGTCAGGGTCATGTTCTACTACTAGAACTGTGTTACCTTTATTTTTTAAAGATTGAATGATTTCATTTATTTTTTGAATATCCTCAGGATGTAGCCCGATGCTCGGTTCATCTATGATATATACTAAGTCACTTAAAGGGCTATTTAGATGCCTGATAAGTTTAATACGTTGAGATTCTCCACCAGACAGCGTTTTTGTTTCACGATCTAAAGTGAGATAATTAAGTCCAATATAACTAAGAGCTTCTAATTGCTTTAACAAAGGGCTAATTATAAATTGTGCTTTGGTAGAATCTAATTTTTGAATGAAAGTCATTGCTTCGTCAATAGATAAGTGCGTGAACTCAGCGATATCTAAGCCATTAATTTTGGATTGTAATACATTTTGATTTAATCTTTTACCACCACATGTTGGGCATTTTTTTGATGTCACAACTCTTTCAATATCGTGTTTGAATTTATTTTTTTCAAAATTGTCATTTAATAGAAAAGAACGTCTAAATCGATGAATAAGTCCTTCGAATTTTGCAGTTTTTGGCCAGTTTTCTGGAGGGTTTTTCAATTTGGTAGGTTTTGTGTATAACAGTGTATCCAATTCTTTTTTATCATAATGTTTCAATTTCTTGTCATTATCAAATAAACCAGAATATAAATAACGTTTACCGCGCCAACTATCCGGTCTGAAAGAGGGAAAACGGATTGCATCTTCATTTAAAGATTTTTCAAAATCTAACAGTTCTTCCAAGTTAATATCTTCTACGTATCCAAGGCCAGAACATGTTTCGCACATACCATTTGGATTATTGAAAGAAAAAATGTCAGAATATCCTACAAAAGGTGTTCCGATACGAGACCATAATAAACGCACTGAAGCATAAATATCGGAAATTGTACCTACTGTAGACCGTGAATTACCACCTAACCTTTTTTGATTGATAATCATAGCTACTGGTAAATGTTCTATTAAATCTACATTTGCTTTACTAAATTGTTTTAATTGATTTTGTATATATGTAGAATATGTTTCGTTAAGTAAACGTTCAGATTCGGCAGCAATTGTATTGAAGACTAATGATGACTTACCTGAACCAGAACGACCAGTGAATACAGAAATTTTATGTTTTGGTATATCTAAAGAAATATCTTTTAAATTATTTTGTTTCGCACCATGTATACGAATGATTGACATATTTGTCACCCCTTCATTTATTTTATACCCAAAATTCTCTTGTATATTACGTCATGCACATATAATATATGATGAAAATGTAAAGGGTTTATTACAAATTAACAAATTTGAGGACATGCCTTGCTTGTATCTGTCATAAACATGTACAATGAACCAAAGAATAATGTAGGTGGATGAGCGATGAAGAAACTAATAATTAAAGTTATTGGTGTATTATTATTGATTTGTTTTATAATTTATCTATTTTACTCACCGCGTTTGAAATTTGATGTTTTAGAAAATCCTAATAAAGAAACTTCAAAAACAACACAAAACAAAGATTTTCAAAACAAAAAAACAAATGTTGAAAATCCTAAACTTAAAAAAGGTGTGGGTACTTGGATTGGACAAGATTTACATAATTTAACTGATAATTATGGACAAGCAGATAGGGTCTATTCATATAAAGGTGGTTTTAAAAACTACGTATATAAACAAAAAAATCAGTATTATCTTGTCACAACGAAAAAAAATAAAATTAAATCAGTTTATGCCACTGGTAAAAATGCTAACGTTAATCCAGTAGAAATTGGTGATAATGCAGCGCATGTTTTTGAAAAGTACAGTATCAATCCAGAGCCAACGATTAAAGCTAATGGAAAAGCGTATGAAATAGAACTTTCAGATTCAGATATGAAAACACAGACACTTATAAAATTCAATAATGTTTACGCACAAGTATATATTGATCAACAAGCTAATGAAATCGTAGGTGTAAGATATTTAGATAGTGAAGCATTAATAGCATTCAAACCCTATCAAATGATTACTGCGCAAGAAGATAAAAAAGTGAAAAATAATTATAAAAAAATACCATATGAACAAAATGCAAATCAATTGATGACACTTTATGAAATAACTAATGAGATGCGCAAATTAAAAGATGCTAAGCCTTTAAAAATCAATAATGACGTAGCTCATATTGCATCATATAATTTGTACGAAGCAATTGATACTGATAGTGTAGAATTTACAGAAGATGCCTTGAAACAAAAGCTTAATGAACAAAATATTTCTTTTGTTTCTACTAGTCAAAATGTAGGATATGATTTTAACGAAGTACCAACTTTAATCCATAGTTGGTTAAATTCTGATATTCATAGATCAAGGATGTTAAATTCTAAATACAATGAAGTCGGCGGCGAAGTGTCAAACGGTTATTATACAATTATTTTCATTGAAGATAAGTAGGAGAGGATATAATGATAACAGAAGAAACTTTGAACATTCTTGATGATATTGAATATTTAAGTGATAAAATACTTGATTCACGATTATATCATTCATTTAAAATAGCAGAACAAAATTTACAAGAAAATGATGAAGCGCATTTACTCTATCAAGCCTTTTTAAAATCAAAAGAGCAATATGACGAAATAATGAGATTTGGAAAATATCATCCAGATTATCAAAAAGTGATGTTAGAAACACGTAAACGAAAACGTGCTTATGAAATGCTACCAGTAGTTATGGATTACAAACAAAAAGAAGTTGCATTACAAGATTTAATAGACGAGGTTATAGTGAAAATAGCTTATGCTGTATCTGAAAATGTAAAGATAGAAACAGGTAATCCATTTTTCCAAAAAGATGCAAGTGGTTGTGCAACAGGTGGTTCTTGTAGCTGTTCCTTATAGCAAATCAGTGCTGAAATGTTAATTAATATAAAAGCTGGGCACTTGTAGTGACCCAGCTTTTATATAACTATTTATTTTGATAGGTGTTTTTAAATCGTTCTGCTAAATCAGGTCTGTCAGTGACTATAGTATGCACCTCGTTTTTGGCTAAATCATTCATTAAATCTAGATTATTAATACCATAAAAACCAGGGACAATATTACGTTCATTTAACCACTGTATAAATTTAGGTGAAGTCAATTTAATACCTTTAAACGTCACTGGCATTTGAAATGTATGTGCTTGTGGTTTAAATGTGTTACCTAAACCTGATTTGAATTTTAAGAAGCCTTCTGCCACTTCGCTCTGACTTGCTCCAATAGCTATTGTGTAGTTGCTTACTTTTTTGAACCTTTCAATTTGATCGCTTTGAAAACTAGTAACTAAAACACGATTTTGCGCGTGGTTTTTAACAATGATATCATAAATGATTTTAGGTGCTAATTTACCTTGATCACTTTGTGAATCATCTTTAAGGTCAACATTTATAAGTGTGTTAGGATATAATTTTAATAATTCATCAAAAGTTAGTATTTTAGTGTCAGTGTGATTACGATAAGGTGTTAACCCGTTTAAATCCGTAAAATGATAACCTGCGTCTAATTGCTTTAATTCTGTTAAAGTATGTGTTGCTACTTTTCCTGAGCCGTTTGTCGTACGATCAACATCTGCATCATGAAAAACCACTAATTGTTGATCTTTAGTCAATCTCACATCAATTTCGAATCCATCAATATGATGTGATAAAGCATTGTCAAATGCGAGTTTTGTCAGTTCAGGTTTCACTGCCATACCACCACGGTGTGCGAAGATATACGGTGCAGGCTTAGAGAAAAAAGGCGGGATTTCTTGGTTCATAGGTTTAGCTTTATATTTTGAAAAGAAAATAACACTACCTACTAAACCAACCGTACCTAGAAATGCACCTTTTATTAATTTGTTAATTGTTGTCATGCGCAAATCCTCCTTGATTTGAGTATATACAGTAATATAGCAAATGTTAGCTATTGTTCAAAATAATTGTTATTTATTAATCGAATTAGACATGATATTATAAAGTGGCTAATAAATGGAGTGATAATTGTATGAATATTGTATCTAGAACAAGTTTAGTTATATATTTAAAACATATGAAACACGAACGCCAAATTAGAAAATTTGGACATATTGTCAGTACGAATAAGCTACAACGCTATGTTATTATGTATATAAATGAAGAAGAAGCGGACACAATTGTAGATAAACTTATGAACTTAAAATATGTAAAACATATTGCAGGTTCTCCTTATAAATATCTTAAAAAGGAATATCCCAAAGAACAACATGAATTTTCTTGATTATATGATACTTAAATAAATTTTTAATTAACAAGCAAAGTCACTTTAGATTTAAATATAGCTACGTGACTTTGTTTTATTTACTATTATTGTAATGGTGGTATCCATCTTTGAAGTCGCAATACACTGATTAGATAATTGAAATAAATATTGTTGGAATGAAAATGCTCAGGTGGTTGCACATCAATTTCTTTTACATCAATGTTGAAACGTGTTGCTTGTTCATTAATTAAATCGAATTTTTTGTTTGAATGAGGATATGGATATTTAACCGCATTTACCATAATATACATCGCTTGGAAATGTTTACCATGTGTAGGTTTCATAATAATCGCCACTGAAGATAATTGTTTATCAAAAGTAGGGGTGTGGAAATAAACGATATGCTCAATTCTTGCATGATTGTATTCAATAAGTGTTGTAAATTCAAATAAGTCTGTAAGGCCTTCGCCCAATTGTATAAATGCTTGTTTCATTTTGCCCCTCCTTTCATGCAGTATGTATTATATAAAAATAACTTAAAGAATGGAAGTGTTTCTCAATGAGAGTGATTTCTGGAATCCATAAAAGTAAACCATTAGAAAGTATGGAAGGCCGTAACACTCGGCCTACGATGGACAAAGTTAAGGAAGGTATTTTTAACAGCCTACATGAAGTATCAGGTATCGGGTTAGATTTATTTGCTGGAAGTGGTGCTTTGGGTATTGAAGCATTGTCTCGGGGAATGGAAAAAGTAATTTTTGTAGATCAAAATTTTAAAGCAATAAAAATCATCAAAGCGAACCTTCAACATTTAAACATCTCTGACCAAGCGGAAGTATATAAAAATAATGCGGATAGAGCCCTTAAAGCACTTTCAAAAAGAGCGATGCAATTTGATGTTATATTTTTAGACCCACCTTATGATAAAGGATTAATTGATGAAGCACTGGACGGAATTATAAAGTTTAATTTATTAAAAGAAAATGGTATTATCGTTTGTGAGTTCAATCATAAAGAAGAGATTGATACAAAATCATTTCATGTGATTAAAAGATATCATTATGGATTAACAGACACTTTGTTATTAGAAAAAGGAGATTAAAATGTCTACAACTAAAGCAGTGATTCCAGGAAGTTTTGATCCAATTACATATGGCCATATTGACATCATTGATAGGAGTGCCGATCGTTTCGATGAATTGCATATTTGTGTTTTGAAAAATAACAACAAGTCGGGGACCTTTTCAGTTGATGAGCGCATTGAATTAATAGAAGCATCTGTAAAACACCTTGATAATGTTACAGTACATCATTTTAATGGATTACTTGTAGATTTTTGTGATGAAATTGGTGCGCAAACAATTATTAGAGGATTAAGAGCTGTAAGTGATTTTGAATACGAATTGAGATTGACTTCAATGAACAAAAAGTTAAATAGTAATGTAGAAACTATGTACATGATGACAAGTACAAATTATTCCTTTATTAGTTCGAGTGTAGTGAAAGAAGTGGCTGCATATAAGGCTAATGTATCAGATTTTGTACCAGAACATGTTGAAAAAGCGTTGAATGAAAAATTCAAGAAATGATAAAGAACCACTTCCCAACTTGTTGGGTTAGTGGTTCTTATGCATGAGCTAAAGCTCAGGTAATCCTTAATACCACTTCCCAACTTGTTGGGTTAGTGGTTCTTATGCATTCAGCAGAATGAAAGAAAGTAAACGTTGCACACTTCACGGTGAACAATTGAAGATAAAAGGGTGATAATCATTAACTTTAACTCGAGTTTATTATTTAATAAATTAAAAGAAACGAAATCAGCATTTTCATTGAAAGATTTAAATATAGAAACCTGGAATCAAGATTATGAAGCTATCAATTTTATTTTTAATAACATCACTTTTAAAAGTAGATTAGCTAAAAAAACACCGAAGAAACACGGCTACTTTGTTGCAATATGGCATAAAAATAATCAAGGGAACAATGTACCTTTTACTTATGATGAAATAGCAGATAAATTAGTTGTTAATATTATAGAGGTGTACAAAAAGGACAATTCGTTTTTCAAAAAGAAATACTCATGCACAAGGGTATAATTAGTTCTGAAAATAAAAAAGGGAAAATGGCTTTTCGTGTTTATCCAAGTTGGGAAAATGATTTAAACAAAACTGCGCAGCTTAGTCAAAAATGGCAACTCGAATATTTTGTTGATTTGTCAAATGATGTTGATGAACAAAAGATAATTGAATTATATACATAGTGTTGACGCAAGATATCTAATATAAACATCCACTATTTTTTATTTCGTCTAATTGCGAACAATAAATGATACATAGGTATTTTTTGTAATGAAAAGTAAAGTGAAAGTGATTCAAACAATCTATTGTTTGAAATATAAATTGAAATACTATCATAATAAACGAGCCGAATACTAAAGTGTCCTACTATAAAAAGCCTGAGTATGAAATTTTTATAAATTCATGCTCAGGCTGATTATACTAGAAATGAAATTTTAAATGTTTTCGAGTAGTAATTATTCATTTTAAACGCGTAATACATGTGTATTAAAATCTGTTTCTGTACGATTAGAAAGCAAATTATAAATGTGTGTTGAATGGATTTCTTGCTCAAATAAATGCGCATTTTGTTGATTTAGTTGCGTAATGAAATGACGTTCTGGAAATTTTTTCTTTAAGTATTTTAAATATTGTTGACCTTTTGATGACATACCAAGGATATGCACTGCTTTTATGTCGTTATGTTTATGCTGGTGTTGAAAGTTTAGTAAAATATTCATTAATATACGTTGTATATGCGTATATGTATATCTCTTTGTTTTAATCAACGACATTAAATGCTCAAATGATGAGGCATATCTGATTTTATCTAATATGCGATTTTCTAATCCTTCGCTCATCGTATAGATATTTTTCAATGAATTTGTTGTATGACTTAAAATAGCATATTTAATATAAGGAAATGTATCTTCTACAGTCGCGTGTGGTTCTTGATAAAGCTGTTGTATTGAGTTAGGAACAACCGATTTCCATAGGTCATTTTGAGTTTGTAATGCATTGCGAATGGCAGTGCCACTAGCGAAATTTAAGTTTGAAATGTTGAAATTATGGTGATGACTATTTTCTCTTGATATCGTCCAAGGTTTGATATGTGGTGCTAACTTTTGAATTGCCCGCATATAAGAAATACCTAGTGTATTATTTGGAGAAGATAATAACGTATGATTGTTTAAAAGTTCACTTAATATTCTGGGATAACTTTTGCCTTCTTTTAGTTTCATTGAAAATTCAGATGTTTGTTCTATTTTAGAGATGTCTTTTTGCAATTCATGAAATGAATCGATATCACCTGATTCACTACCAAATGATAGATGATTTGCGTCAACATAACTTGCTATTTGGACAGCTGTTTCTGCAAAATATTGTCCTGCTGATAAAGCAGCTACTGCTGGCAATTCAATGACTAAATCGACAGCACTCAATGCCATTCGGGTGCGTATAAATTTATTATATATAGCTGGTTGCCCTCTCATAACAAAATTACCACTCATAATGGCTATTGATATTTCAGAATCGGTTATTGACTTTGATGTCTGGGCATGGTATAAGTGACCATTGTGGAAAGGATTATATTCAGTGACTAGTGCAACGCTTTTCATTTGCAATTCTCCCTTTCAGAATTCATTATAGATATTGTATCAGATTAATTTGTGTTAAGAAAAAATCTTGACAACTTTTATCTATAAAGTTAAAATAAATTTTGTGCTTGTTAGAGGTGAAGCCATATGAAATGGTCAATAACACAATTAAGAAAATTCCAAGATAAACCATTTGAGTTCCATCAAACGGTGAATTTTGATCATTTAGTAAAATCATTAGATTTAATAGATCTATCTGATATTGATGTTGAGGGTGAACTAACTGTCAAATCAAATGAAGTCATTGCAGATATGCATATAACTGGAACCTATACGATGGCATGTGCCCGTACGTTAGTACCAGTCGAAGTTCCTATTGATATAAAATCACAAGAAATTTTTGATTTAGAAGGTAACGAGTATATAAGTGATGACGAGGAAGATGAGCATTATCATGATGCCACAGACGGCATGATTAATCTAAAAGATATTGCTGAAGAACTTGTTATTATAGAAAAGCCAATGCGTGCTTTTGCAAATAATAGCGATCAGATGTTACGTGAAGGTAATGGTTGGGAAGTTATTGACGAGGAACAAGCGGTTGAGCTTGCTGAAGAAGAGGAAACTGAGCAAATCGATCCTAGGCTTCAAAAACTACAACAATTATATGACGAAGAGCAATAGCGGATTTAAATAATTTATAGTATAATAGATTATTGAGTCTGAAAATAATTTAGTAATGTATGAATATAAGGAGGATATATCATGGCAGTACCAAAAAGAAGAACGTCAAAAACAAGAAAAAATAAACGTCGTACTCATTTTAAAATTTCAGTACCTGGTATGACAGAATGCCCAAATTGTGGTGAATACAAATTATCTCACCGTGTTTGTAAGAACTGTGGTTCATACAAAGGTGAAGAAGTTGTATCTAAATAATTTCATTTATTTAAAGGCTAATGTATAGCCGAGATTAATCGTTCATTAATTATTCATATAATAATTTTTGAGCGATTTTTTATTTTATAATACTAATGCTATATACAATTGATGGGTTGTGTAAATGATGATTGAAATAAATGCACAAGTAATTTTAGAAAAAATAGAAAAAAGTGATAGCGAATGGTTATATAATCAGTTTAGTGATTATTTCCAA
This sequence comes from Staphylococcus sp. GDY8P45P, assembly GCF_017892745.1. NCBI lineage: Bacteria > Bacillati > Bacillota > Bacilli > Caryophanales > Staphylococcaceae > Staphylococcus > Staphylococcus sp. GDY8P45P. Next base: position 203,084 of record NZ_JAESLS010000005.1, read on the forward strand.
GAAATTTCTTCCTATCACGAATTAGAAAGATTATTGAAATCTTATAATACAATTAGGCATAAAAATATATTATATAAACACATACAACTCAATTATAAAGAAGAATACATATGGTTGGATGTAAAGCAAACATCTGGTATTAGTGTGACTTTAAATAAATATCATGAAATTATTGGTTTCGTTCTTATGCCTATCAACTTGGCAAACAGGCATAAAGAAACGAAATTAAGGTATACGATACCAGTTCTAAACAGTTGGTTTGTTTACGCTGGCGGAGAAAATGAACTTTTAAACCATCATTACTCATACAAAAATCAAAGTCATGCATTAGATTTAGTTTTTGTGAAGGATCATCTTACTTATCAGGGCAATCCTAATAGCTGTGAAAGTTATTATAGTTATGGTCAAAGTGTGATTGCACCAGCAAATGGCGTTGTAATAGACATTGTAGACGGAATACCAGATGCACCACCGGGTGAAAATAATATGAAACACCCTGAAGGGAATTACATCATAATTAAACATACAAGCAAAGAGTATAGTATGATAGCACATCTTAAACCAGACACATTTGAAGTGAATGTTGGAGATTATATAAGACGTGGGCAATTAATTGCACGAGTAGGAAATTCGGGTAACACAATGGAACCGCACATACATTTTCAAATTATGAATCAAAGCAACCCACAATTCGCCAAAACTTATAAGATTAGGTTACTAGATAACGTTTTGCCTGAAAAAGGTGATATGGTAAGTTATAGTGGAGACAGTATTATTATAGAAAATCAATTTGACTTAGCTAGAAGATGTAAGCAATTAAGTTCTAATATTAGGCATATATTTAAAAATTGAAATAAAGAGGCTATATTATGGAAATGATAACTTCTGCACAAAATAATAAAATTAAAAGTGCAAATAAATTAAAAAAGAAACGTGAAAGAGATAAAACAGGTCATGTACTTATCGAAGGTGTACACTTAATTGATGAAGCATATAAGAGTAATATAAAAATATTACAATTATTCGCAATTGATATCGATAGACTAGATGAGCAATTAGTGAATGATGCAGAAGAAGTATATGAAATAAATATAAAAGTTGCGGAGTCATTGTCTGGTACGGTAACACCACAAGGATTCTTTGCGATTATAGAAAAAGTACATTATGAGGAACGCGCATACCAGCAAGTACTACTGTTAGATCGTATCCAAGATCCAGGTAATATGGGGACATTAATACGTACTGCGGATGCGGCAGGTATTGATTTAATCGTGCTAGAAAAAGGAACCGCAGATCCATATCAAGATAAAGTACTACGTGCAAGTCAAGGTAGTGTTTTTCATATTCCTATTATCACTAGAGATTTAAGTGAATTTATAGATGGTTTTAATGGAAATGTTTATGGTACAGCATTAGAGAACGCTATCCCTTATAATCAAATGGAACATCAAGAAAAATTTGCGCTGCTCCTTGGAAATGAGGGAGAAGGTGTCCACCCTAATTTATTAACACAAACGACTCAGAATTTAAACATTCCCATATATGGGCAAGCCGAAAGTTTAAATGTTGCCATAGCTGGTAGCATATTATTGTATCATCTCAAAGGTTGACCCTTTGAATGAACTTCGTATATAATACAAATATCAATGAAAAATATTAACCTATAAAAAGACGTAAACTAATTGAGACAGTTGTTCAAGGGAGATTATTCATAGACTGAAAGATAATCCGCTGTAATTGGTTTTTTTCATCTTTTTGGTTACTTAAAGAAATTTAAGTCGGAAATCATTTCCGTTATCAAAGATTACAAGTGTATGCGTGTGCATAAATTTGGGTGGTACCACGGAAAGCTTTCGTCCCAGTTTTAAGGGATGAAAGCTTTTTTGTATGCATTTATTGTTTATTTGAAAATATAGATCTTAAATAGGAGGCAAAGTATGGCACAAACAGAGGCAATGTCTGAGATTAAACAACAAGCATTAGTTGATATAAATGAAGCTCAAAATGAAAAAGAGTTACAAGATGTCAAAGTCAAATATCTAGGTAAAAAAGGTTCTGTGACTGGTTTGATGAAACATATGAAAGAATTATCAAACGAAGAGAAACCAGCATATGGCCAAAAAGTAAATGAAGTGAGACAAACGATCGAGGGTGAGATTGAATCCCGTCGAGAGGTTTTAGCAAATGCAAAATTAGAACAACAGTTAAAAGAAGAAAAAATTGATGTAACGTTGCCTAGCCGTAAAATTTCAATAGGTGCTAAGCATCCTTTAACAAGAACGATTGAAGAAATTGAAGATTTATTTTTAGGATTGGGCTATGAAATTGTTGATGGATATGAAGTTGAAAAAGATTATTACAATTTTGAAGCATTAAATTTACCAAAATCTCACCCAGCGAGAGATATGCAAGATAGTTTTTATATTACAGAAGATATTTTAATGCGCACACATACGTCACCAGTTCAAGCGAGAACAATGGAACAACGTAATGGTCAAGGACCAGTGAAAATATTATGTCCCGGTAAAGTTTATAGACGTGATTCTGACGATGCAACACACAGTCATCAATTTACGCAAATTGAAGGTTTAGTTGTAGACGAAAATATTCAAATGAGTGATTTGAAAGGGACATTAGAGTTGTTAGCCAAACAATTATTTGGTGAAGACAGAGAAATTCGTCTTCGTCCAAGTTACTTCCCATTTACTGAACCATCTGTAGAAGTTGATGTTTCTTGTTTTAAATGTGGTGGCGAGGGATGCAATGTCTGTAAACAAACGGGTTGGATAGAAATTTTAGGGGCAGGTATGGTTCACCCGAATGTACTAGAAATGGCTGGATTTGATGCAACGAAATATACAGGATTTGCTTTTGGTATGGGACCAGATAGAATTGCGATGCTCAAGTATGGTATTGAAGATATACGTCATTTCTATACGAATGATGTGCGTTTCTTAGACCAATTTAAAGCAGTAGAAGATAGAGGTGAGTTATAATGTTTATTTCAAAAGAATGGTTAGAGACATTTGTAGAAATTAATCAACCTGTCAATGTTCTAGCAGAAAAAATTACACGCACAGGTATTGAAGTAGATGATATTATTGATTACACAAAAGACATTAAAAATTTAGTGGTTGGATATATTCAATCTAAAGCACCGCATCCAGATGCAGATAAACTAAGTTTATGTCAAGTTGATATAGGTGAAGAAGCACCAGTGCAAATTGTTTGTGGTGCACCTAATGTAGATGCAGGGCAGAGTGTCATTGTGGCAACTGTAGGTGGACGTTTACCTGGGGGAATAAAAATCAAAAGAGCAAAATTACGAGGTGAACGTTCAGAAGGAATGATTTGTTCATTACAAGAAATTGGTATTTCCTCAAATCTAGTTCCTAAACAATTTGAAGAAGGTATATATGTATTTACCTCAGATGTCAAACCTGGAACAGACGCCCTTACGGCTTTATATTTAAATGATCAAGTTATGGAATTTGATTTAACACCAAATAGAGCAGATGCATTAAGTATGATAGGTACAGCTTATGAAACAGCTGCACTTTATAATATGCCATTGAAAAAACCAGAAACACAATGCGAGACAACGAACGAACAAGCCACTGATGAATTAAGTATTAGTGTTCAAAACCAAGACAAGGTACCATACTACAGTGCTAGAATAGTGAAAAATGTTAAAATCCAACCATCACCAGAATGGATGCAAATGAGATTGATTAAAGCAGGTATTCGACCAATAAATAATGTTGTAGATATTTCAAATTATGTATTATTAGAATATGGTCAACCACTGCATATGTTTGATAAAGACCACATCGGCTCTGATCAAATAGAAGTGCGCCAAGCCAAAGCAGAAGAAAAAATGACAACACTAGATGATCAAGAGAGAACATTAAAAGAAAGTGATATTGTTATTACTAATGGTGATAGTCCTATTGCAATTGCTGGTGTTATGGGCGGCGATTTCTCAGAAGTGACTGAAAATACCACAAATGTCATCATCGAAGGTGCAATTTTCGACCCAGTTTCAATTAGACACACTTCCCGACGTTTAAATTTGCGTAGTGAAGCTTCAAGTCGATTTGAAAAGGGTATTGCAACAGAATTTGTAGACGAAGCGGTAGACAGAGCTTGTTATTTGCTACAACAATATGCGAGTGGAACGGTGGTACAAGATCGTGTAGCTGCAGGCGACCTTGGCCAATTTGTTACTCCAATTGAAATTACTGTTGAAAAAGTAAACAAAACGATTGGTTTTGATTTATCGAGAGAAGAAATTGAAGCGATTTTTGTTCAACTAGGCTTTGAAACAACACTAGAAGGTAATTCATTGACAGTAATGGTTCCGTCTCGTCGTAAAGATATTACAATCAAAGAAGACCTAATCGAAGAAATTGCTCGAATATATGGTTATGATGAAATTCCTTCAACGTTACCTGTGTTTGAACATGTAACACCGGGTACATTAAATGATAGACAAGCAAAAACAAGAATAGTAAAAGCGACATTAGAAGGTGCCGGTTTAAGCCAAGCGATTAATTACTCACTTGTAGATAAAGCACGTGCAACTGATTTTGCACTGCAAGATCGCTCAACGATATCATTGCTGATGCCTATGAGTGAAGCACATGCTACTTTGAGACAGAGTTTGATTCCTCATCTCATTGATGATGTGTCTTATAATGTAGCTCGAAGTAATCATCATGTTGCGCTATATGAATTAGGGCGTGTATTCTTCGGCAATGAGGAAGATCAATTGCCAGACGAGGTAGAATATTTAAGCGGTATATTAACAGGAGATTATGCTGTTAATACTTGGCAAAGTAAAAAGGAAGCAATTGATTTCTTTGTAGCAAAAGGTATCGTTGAACGTATTGCAGAAATTTTAGACATTCAATTTGAATATGAAGCTGGTGAAATAACTGGATTACACCCTGGTAGAACTGCATTGGTTAAATTAAATAATGAAATCGTTGGATTCGTAGGGGAGTTACATCCGCAAACTGAAAATGATTATGATTTAAAACAAACTTATGTATTTGAACTTAATTACGATAAGTTGATGTTAGTTTCAGTAGGTTACATTAATTATCAACCAATACCAAGATTCCCTGGTGTATCAAGAGATATTGCACTAGTCATTAATCGTGCAACGCCATCAGCCCAAATCGTTAATGTGATTAAAAATAACGGTGGCGACATTTTACAAAAAACGGAAGTCTTTGACGTTTATGAAGGTGAACATGTGGCAGAAGATGAAAAATCAATTGCACTTCGTTTATCATATTTAGATACAAAACAAACACTTACAGATGATAAAGTAAATGAAGTACATGATCGTATTTTAGAAGCCTTACAAGCAGAAGGTGCAACGATTAGATAATATAATAAAGCCTTGAATCTATGTCGCATGTTGCGATGATTCAAGGCTTTATTTTGCATTAGTAACGTTATGATTTACAAAAAAGCGTTTATTGTTGCTTTTTATTTATTAAATTTAAAGCTTTTGTTCTGTTAGCAAAATGTTTTTTGGTCATGGTATCTAAATAATGGACACCTTTTTTATCAATGATTTTTGCAGCGGCCAAATCCACTTTATTACTGGCGCCTTTAGGTAATTTAACTTTTGCGTATTTTGAAAGTTGATCCATATTTTTCACAAAGGCATAACGTGAAATAATACTAGCGGCAGCAATTGCTATGGATTTTGATTCACCTTTCGTTTCAAATTTTGTCTTATTTTCAAACGGCAGTTCGCCAAGTGCATATCTTTTATATACGCCAGGTTCAGCAAATTGATCAATAACGATATAGTCAAGTTCGTCTGTGTCAATTTTTGCAACGACATTTTTAATTGCTTCGTTATGCAAAACTGCTTTCATTTTAACTTGAGACCAACCGGCTTTTTGTTTCTCGTTGTATTTTTCATTATGCATTGTTAATAAAGAATGTGGGATGAAAGTTATAATTTGTTCAGCAATTTCTATAATTTTAGGGTCAGTAAGTCTTTTAGAGTCGTCTACTCCAAGTGTTTTTAAGATTTGAGCGTCTTTTTCTGATACATAAGCTGCACAAACTGTTAGTGGTCCAAAGTAATCACCGCTGCCTGCCTCGTCACTACCGATACATTGAAATTGATTATAGGAGATGTGCTGTTTAGTTTGTTTGGTACTACCATGTTTTGTTTTGTTTTTGGGAGATGCTGATTTATTAGGTAATATAGCGTTTGCTACAGCTTCAGCATCTTTACCTTGAAACATTACTTTATTAGAATTATATATCGTAATCGCAGTATTGCGATGCTTTGTACGTGCTTTCATACCTTGTGAAAGATTAGTTGTATCAAAATTGATTTTAGTCATTAATTGTTGTATCTCTGAATTTGTTAATTTATGTACTATATTAGTCATTTAGTGACCTCTCTTTGTTCGTATAACGTATTTTAAAATTTAACAATGCATATCATATCATAAATTTAAATAAGTAAGCTATTTATGATATAACTAGCAATATGACTTTAATGAATGTGAATTAAAACCATTGTTTTATAATCATTAAATATTTCAAATAGAACAATTCCCACCTCTTACAAAAAAATATCTTGTCGTGTATAATAGTTCGTAATAAATATTATAAATTACCAACATATAAATATAAATAAAGTAAAACATTTAGATTAGAAATAAAATACAGAAGTCAGGAGTTATTATATGGGTGAGTTTAAAAATCGGATTAATGTAACTATAAATGATCAACATTATACAATCGTTGGAGAAGATAATCCTGAGCATATCCGTTATGTAGCACATTTGGTAGATGAAAGACTCAAAGAGTTAGCAAGTAAAAGTGCGGGTTTAGACACAACTAGAAAAGCCATTCTTACTGCAGTTAATATCATGCATGAAAAAGTCCAAGTAGAAGAAGAAAATGATCGTTTAAGACAAGAAATAAATCAATTGAAACATAGTGAAGATTAATGATTATTGATATAGTGATAGCTGTCATCTTTATATATATTGGCATCATTGGCTTTAGAAGAGGCGTGTGGTTATCAGCTATACATTTGAGCGCAACAATTTTTGCTTTGTGGATGGCTCAACGATATTATTTACAAATAGCACGACGCTTGGAGTTATTTGTCCCATATCCAAAGACACGTGCTTACGATATGAATTTTGCATTTCAATTTGATAATTTGCAACAACGTTTTGAGCATATTGTCGCCTTTGTAACGATTGCTCTGATTACAAAAGTAATATGTTATGGCATTATTGTTATATTTGATTATACGCTTAAACAAAAGCTACCAAATATTACGAGCAGACTATGTGGTATGATTTTAAGTGTTATTCCATCGTTAATCATTAATGCTATTTTGTTATATAGTTGTGCAATTTATCCTAATGTGACGATACAACAACAACTTTCTCATTCGATTATAACAGAACATATATTATTACATATTCCATTTATCTCAATGTTTATCACACAACTATAAAGATATTGATGTGAAATTTATAGATTTAAAAAACTAGGGGGTCAAGGCATAACTGAAATACCAAAATAGTTTGGTGATGCTGTCTTGGCCTTTTTCTATGGAGTGAAACAAATGACTAAAAAAGAAATTATTCAATTATTAGAAAAAATTGCGGTGTATATGGAAATAAAAGGCGAAAACACATTCAAAATTTCAGCTTATAGAAAAGCAGCTCAAAGTTTAGAAATAGATGAACGGCCTTTAGACCAAATCGAAGATGTTACAGAATTAAAAGGGATTGGTAAGGGTGTAGGAGACGTAATCAATGAATATAGAGAAACAGGTAATTCTACGACTTTAGCAACATTACAAGAAGAGGTGCCAGAAGGGTTAATTCCTTTGCTTAAAATACAAGGTCTCGGTAGCAAAAAAATAGCGAAATTATATAAAGCACTTAATATTGATGGGAAAGAAGCGTTGCAAAAAGCATGTGAAGAAGGAAAAGTAAGTGAATTAAGTGGATTCGCTAAGAAAACTGAAAAGAATATTCTTGAAGCAGTAAAAGCATTAGGAGCAAAAAAAGAGCGTTATCCAATTGATCAAATGAGAGGACTAAATATAGAAATTAGTGATTATTTATCATCGATTGAGACGGTAGAAAAATATGAAGTTGCAGGGAGTTTCCGTCGCTTTAAAGAAATGAGTAAAGACTTAGATTATATTATAAGCACGAATCAACCTTTAGAAGTTCAAAAAGCTTTATTAAAAATTCCCAATAAGGTTAAAGAAGTGGCAGTTGGAGCAACAAAAGTGTCATTAGAGTTAACTTATGATGACGAAACTATTGGCGTAGATTTTAGATTAATCGAGCCATCTGCTTTTTACCATACACTACAGCATTTTACAGGTTCAAAAGATCATAATATTCGAATCCGTCAATTGGCAAAAGAAAACAATGAAAAAGTTAGTGAATATGGTATAGAAAAAGAGAACGGCGCACTAATTCAATATAGCAGTGAACAAGAGATTTATAATCACTTTGGAGTGAATTGGATTGAACCTGCACTACGTGAAGATGGTAGCGAATTTGACAAAGACTTAACAGATATTATCAATATCAATGATATCAATGGTGATATTCATATGCATACAACATATAGTGATGGTGCTTTTAGTATTGAAGATATGATTGAAGCAAACATCGCAAAAGGTTATCAGTTTATGGTTATTACAGATCATTCTCAAAGTTTAAAAGTCGCCAATGGACTTTCTGTTGAGCGGTTGTTGCGACAAAATGAAGAGATTAAAGCGTTAAACGAAAAATATGATGAAATTGATATATATTCAGGCATTGAAATGGACATTTTACCTGATGGCCGTTTAGACTATGATGATGAAATATTAGCACAGTTAGATTATGTCATCGCAGCGATACATCAAAGTTTCAACCAATCTCAAGAAGATATTATGTATCGACTAGAACAAGCATGTCGTAATCCTTATGTCCGTCATATTGCACATCCAACAGGACGTATCATAGGTAAACGTGCAGGTTATGAACCTGATATTGATAAATTATGTGAAATCGCAGAAGAAACAAATACTATTTTAGAAATCAATGCGAACCCTAAACGCTTAGATTTAAATGCAGATATCGTTAAAAAACATCCTAATGTTAAATTAACGATTAATACTGATGCTCATCACGTAGATCACTTAGAATTTATGAAATATGGTATAGCTACTGCACAAAAAGGTTTTGTAAAAAAAGAAAGCGTGATTAATACAATGGATAGAGCATCCTTTAAAACATTTATTGAAAATAATATAAAATTGAAGAAATAGAGGGATTATATGAGACAGAAATCATTAAATGTCTTAGAATTCGATAAAATAAAAGCACTTGTTGAAAAAGAAACCATGAGTGACTTAGGTAGAGAGAAAGTCGTTGAAATGGTACCAGCAACTGATTTTCAAACTGTCGAATTTCAAATGAATGAAACGGATGAAATTGCTCAAATATATAATAAACACCGTTTACCCAGTTTGAGTGGATTATCTAAGATTTCATCACTGATTCATAGAGCGACCATCGGTGGTGTATTAAGTGTTAAAGAACTTAATGCAATTAAACGTTTAATTCAAATTCAAAATCAATATAAGACATTTTATAATAATTTATTAGAAGAAGAAGAAGTAGTGAATTATGCTATTCTTCACGATAGGATGGAACAATTACCTGTCCTTTCAGAGTTGTATCAAAATATCCATCAAAAATGTGACGCTAATGACTTGTTCGATAACGCTAGTTACGAATTACAAGGTATCCGGAGTAAAATTTCTGGTACGACTCAACGAATAAAACAAAACTTAGACAAAATTGTTAAGCGTCAAGCTAATCAGAAAAAGTTGTCAGATGCTATTATAACGGTACGTAATGAGCGCAATGTTATTCCAGTAAAAGCAGAATATCGTCAAGATTTTAATGGCATCGTTCATGATCAATCAGCTTCTGGGCAAACACTTTACATTGAACCTTCGTCTATCGTTGAAATGAATAATCAAATTAGTCGTCTAAGAAATGATGAAGCGGCTGAACGTGAACGTATTTTAACTGAGTTAACGGGGTATGTAGCGGCTGAAGCAGACGCTTGTTTAATTTCAGAAAATATTATGGGTCAAATTGACTTTTTAACCGCTAAAGCACGTTATGCACGATCAATCAAAGGAACGAAACCTGAGTTTACCAGTGAGCGAACGGTTTATTTACCCAAAGCATTTCATCCTTTATTAGATAGAGATACCGTTGTAGCAAATACGATTGAATTTGCAGACGATATTGAAACTGTGATCATCACCGGTCCTAATACAGGGGGTAAAACTGTAACACTAAAAACCCTCGGACTCGTTATTTTGATGGCACAATCAGGGATGTTGATACCTACTTTAGACGGTAGTAAACTAAGCATTTTTGAAAACGTTTATTGTGATATCGGAGATGAGCAATCTATTGAACAATCACTTTCAACTTTTTCCTCACACATGAAAAATATTGTTGAAATCTTACAGCATACAACAAAAAATAGTTTGATTCTTTTTGATGAACTAGGTGCTGGGACAGATCCAAGTGAAGGTGCTGCTTTAGCGATGAGCATCTTAGATCATGTTCATGAAATAGGTTCATTAGTAATGGCGACAACGCATTACCCTGAACTTAAAGCATACAGTTACAATAGATCAGGTGTGATGAATGCTAGCGTAGAGTTTGATGTTAATACATTAAGCCCAACATATAAATTGCTCATGGGTGTACCGGGACGTTCTAATGCTTTTGATATTTCAAAAAAATTAGGACTCAATATGAAAGTGATTCAAAACGCGAAAGCAATGATAGGACAGGATGAGCAAGAAATAAATGAAATGATTGCTTCATTAGAAAAAAATTCTAAACGTGTAGACGAACAGAGAATTGAATTAGATGGTCTATTAAGAGAAGCTCAAGAAACACATGATGAACTTGAAAAAGAATATGATAAATATCGTAATCAAGAGAAACAATTAATGAGTGAAGCCAAAGAAAAAGCCAATCAACGCGTGAAAGCCGCTACCCAAGAAGCAGATGAGATCATTAAAGAATTACGCGAACTTAGAGATAAAAAAGGTGCTGATGTAAAAGAACATGAGCTTATCAATAAAAAGAAACAGCTGGATGATCAATATGAAGCTAAGTCAATAAAGCAAAACGTCGAAAAGAAAAAATGGGATGAAATTAAAGTTGGCGATGAAGTAAAAGTTCTGACATATGGGCAAAAAGGTGAAATATTAGAATTACTAGATGATAATGAAGCGGTTGTTCAAATGGGCATCATTAAAATGAAATTACCAACCAGTGACTTAGAAAAAACACAAAAGACGAAAGAAGCACCTTCTAAAATGGTTAAACGTGAAAATCGTCAAAGTATTAAAATGGAACTTGATTTACGTGGCTACCGCTATGATGAAGCAATGGTTGCGGTTGATCAATATTTAGACCAAGCTGTATTAAGTAATTATGAACAAGTTTATATTATTCATGGTAAAGGAACAGGTGCACTTCAAAAAGGTGTGCAAAAACATTTAAAACAACATAAAAATGTGTCATCATATAGGAACGGCATGCCAAGTGAAGGTGGATTTGGCGTGACCGTTGCAGAATTGAAATAAATGTGAGCAAGAGGTATGCAGATTTGTACAAAGTCTGTTATAATTTCTTCATCATTTGAAATTTAAGGAGGATTGGCAGTTATGGCAATCGTAAAAGTAACAGATTCAAACTTTGATGAAAATATTCAATCAGGTGTCAATTTAGTAGATTTTTGGGCAACATGGTGTGGCCCATGTAAGATGATTGCTCCAGTATTAGAAGAATTAGCTGGTGATTATGATGGAAAAGCTAATATTTTAAAACTTGATGTAGATGAAAATCCGTCAACAGCTGCTAAATTTGAAGTAATGAGTATCCCGACTTTAATCTTATTTAAAGATGGTGAACCTGTCGATAAAGTTGTAGGCTTCCAACCTAAAGAAAACTTAGCAGAAGTAATTGAGAAACACTTATAAAAGCACAACGAAACGACCTGGGACATCAATGATTGTCTCAGGTTTTTTCTGTGATTTTTGTTAGTTTGTCTGAAATCGTAGTTTTTATGATTTTTATAGAGCTAGGCCTACATTCTGATTATTTATAGCATTGGTATAAAAATGCGAATTTGCATTATCTTCATAACTAAAATTGACTGCATATCCACACCCTATATTATTCAACGTCGCTTATCCTCTAAATTTGGTTTATGAAAAAGCTTCAGTGTTTAAAATATTTTGATGCCCCAGCACTTTATAGATTAAGGTGCTTTATATATAATGTTTAAAATTTTTTACTGGCCACATATTTCATGTTCAAACGAATACTTTGGTTTAATGATAATGTATATTCTATAATGAATATTAGAATTGAAATTTTATATTTGCGAATAAGCTTTCAACGTTATACAACTGTGATGCAAATGATATATATCTTATTTTAGCAATATATTTTTACAAGAAAGGGGGGACTAAAGTGGAAAATTACCAAGAAGATATTAAACAAAAATTAACGGTCGTACCCACTGAACCGGGTTGCTATTTAATGAAAGATCGAAATGATCAAATTATTTATGTCGGCAAGGCTAAAAAATTAAGAAATAGATTAAGATCTTATTTTACAGGTGCACATGATGCTAAAACGACACGGCTCGTTTCAGAAATTAGAAACTTCGAATATATTGTAACTTCGAGTGAAACAGAATCATTATTGCTCGAACTTAATTTGATTAAACAATATCAACCGAGATATAACATTTTGCTGAAAGACGATAAAAGTTACCCTTTTATTAAAATCACTAAAGAAAAATACCCTCGGTTAATTGTGACACGTACAGTTAAAAAAGGAACAGGAAAATATTTTGGGCCTTATCCTAATGCATATTCAGCACAAGAGACAAAAAAGTTATTAGATAGAATTTATCCATTTAGAAAGTGTGATAAAATGCCCGATAAATTGTGTCTGTATTACCATATTGGCCAATGTTTAGGTCCTTGTGTTTACCCAGTAGATTTAAATAAATATGCTGAAATGACTAAAGAAATTACTGACTTTTTAAATGGCGAAGATAAAACAATATTGAATAACTTAGAACAAAAAATGAATGAAGCGAGTGAAGCACTAGACTTTGAAAGAGCAAAAGAGTACAGGGATTTAATACAACATATTCACAATTTAACTAAAAAACAAAAAATTACAACTTCGGATAATACTATAAGAGATGTTTTTGGGTATAGTGTGTCAAAAGGTTGGATGTGTATTCAAGTGTTTTTCATTAGACAAGGGAATATGATTAAGCGAGATGCAACTATGATTCCATTGCAACAAACAGAAGAAGAAGAATTTTATACTTTTATAGGTCAATTTTATGATTTAAATCAACACATTCTTCCTAAAGAAGTCCATATTCCTAAAAATTTAAACAAAGACATCATTCAATCGGTAGTAGATACGAAAATAGTCCAACCCATTAAAGGTAAGAAAAAAGAAATGATTGATTTAGCGAATCATAATGCTGAAGTTACGCTAGAGAATAAATTTGAACTCATTGCTAAAGATGAATCACGTACCGTGAAGGCAATTGAAGAATTAGGGGATCATATGGGGATTCAAACGCCTATTCGTATTGAAGCTTTTGACAATTCAAACATACAAGGTGTACACCCTGTTTCAGCTATGGTTTCATTTGTTGATGGCAAACCTAATAAAAAAGGATACCGTAAATATAAAATTAAAACGGTGGATGGCCCAGATGATTATAAATCGATGAGAGAAGTTGTGCGTAGACGTTATACACGTGTTTTAAATGAAGGTACACCATTACCAGACTTAATCATCGTCGATGGTGGTAAAGGTCATATGAACGGAGTAATCGATGTGCTTGAAAATGAATTAGGTTTGGATATACCAGTTGCTGGGCTACGTAAAAATGATAAACACCAAACCTCAGAGATTCTGTATGGTGAAAGTGCAGAGATTGTACCTTTGAAAAAAAATAGCCAAGCGTTTTATTTACTTCAAAGAATACAAGATGAAGTTCATAGATTTGCAATTACGTTTCATAGACAAACACGCCAGAAAACTGGTTTACAATCAGTTTTAGATACCGTAGATGGTATAGGTTCTAAACGCAAAACAAAACTATTACGAACTTTTGGCTCCATAAAGAAAATGAAAGAGGCAAGTATCGAAGATCTAAAGTCTTCTGGTTTACCTCAAAAAGTCGCTGAGAATCTTCATCACGCACTATATAACAAATAGAAAAAAAGAATATGGCATGAGAATCATTCTCATGCCCAAAATTTTATGAATTAGTGTTACAATAGCAAATAACAGGAATTCTTTTTTTAAAAGTATATGGAAGCGTTTACTAATTGAGAAAAATTATCACTTAAATCTAAATAATAAAACAATTGTTAAATTCAACTAGGGGTATTACTTCATTGTTTTATACATACATGTTGAAGTTTATATTGCTATAAATATAAAGCGATTGCATAACATGTTGTTGTTTAGTTTTAGTTGATAAGTATCATCACATTTATACTTTAAAAAAAGGATACCAAAAAATTAATTGTTTCACAGGGGGGACTTCCTTTTGGCATATTCGAAAAATCAATTCTATTTAAGACGCTTACATTCTTTGTTAGGCGTAATACCGATAGGTGGATTCTTATTAGTGCATCTACTTGTTAACCACCAAGCTACAAAAGGCGTTGAGGCGTTTAACAAGGCTGCTGGATTTATGGAATCTTTACCATTCTTGATTGCATTGGAGTTTATCGTAATTTACATTCCAATTCTATATCATGCGGTATATGGTGTACATATTGCCTTTACGGCAAAAGAAAACGTAGGACATTACTCTCAATTTAGAAATTGGATGTTCTTATTGCAACGTATTACAGGTATTGTAACGTTTATTTTTGTTGCTATACATTTATGGCAAACACGTATTCAGCGTGCATTAGGTCATGAAATAAACTTTGATATGGTACATGATATTGTATCTAATCCAGGTTGGTTAATTTTCTATATCATTTGTTTACTTTCTGTAACATTCCACTTCGCAAATGGCTTATGGTCATTTTTAGTTACATGGGGTGTTTTACAATCTAAAAGATCACAACAGATTTTTACATGGGTATCACTTGTTGTATTTATCGTAGTTTCGTATATCGGAATAAGTGCTATTCTTGCGTTCGTATAATTTAAAAATGTTTCAGATATATTTAGGGGAGTGACTATTTATGGCAGAGAAGAAAATTATTGTTGTCGGTGGAGGACTTGCCGGTCTGATGTCAACAATTAAAGCAGCAGAACAAGGCGCACACGTTGACTTGTTCTCATTAGTGCCTGTTAAACGTTCACATTCCGTATGTGCACAAGGTGGCATAAACGGAGCAATCAATACGAAAGGTGAAGGTGACTCACCTGCTGTTCACTTTGATGACACAGTTTATGGTGGAGATTTCTTAGCGAATCAGCCACCAGTAAAAGCAATGGCAGAAGAAGCGCCAAATATTATACATTTACTTGATCGTATGGGTGTAATGTTTAATAGAACGAATGAAGGCTTGCTAGATTTCCGTCGCTTTGGTGGTACGATGTATCACAGAACGGCATATGCTGGAGCAACAACTGGACAACAATTAATGTATGCCTTAGATGAACAAGTACGTAGTTATGAAGTGGATGGTTTAGTTACAAAATATGAAGGATGGGAATTCTTAGGTATTGTCAAAGATGATGACAATATGGCCAGAGGTATTGTGGCTCAAGATATGACATCTTCTGAAATAAAATCATTTGGTTCAGATGCAGTTATTATGGCAACTGGTGGTCCAGGTATTATATTTGGTAAAACAACTAACTCAATGATTAATACTGGTTCTGCCGCATCAATCGTTTACCAACAAGGAGCAATTTATGCAAATGGTGAGTTTATTCAAATTCATCCAACAGCAATCCCTGGTGATGACAAACTACGATTAATGAGTGAATCGGCTCGTGGTGAAGGTGGACGTATTTGGACATACAAAGATGGTAAACCATGGTACTTCTTAGAAGAGAAATATCCAGATTATGGTAACTTAGTACCTCGTGATATTGCAACACGTGAAATTTTTGATGTATGTGTTAATCAAAAATTAGGCATTAACGGTGAAAACATGGTATACCTTGATCTTTCTCATAAAGATCCGCATGAATTGGATGTCAAATTAGGTGGCATCATTGAAATTTATGAAAAATTCACTGGTGACGATCCAAGAAAAGTACCAATGAAAATCTTCCCAGCAGTCCACTATTCAATGGGTGGCCTTTATGTAGATTATGATCAAATGACAAATATCAAAGGCTTATTTGCAGCAGGTGAGTGTGATTTCTCACAACATGGTGGTAACCGTTTAGGTGCTAATTCATTGTTATCTGCTATTTACGGCGGAACAGTTGCAGGACCAAATGCAATTGAATATGTTGCAAATATTGAAAAATCATATACTGATTTGGACGACAGCATTTATGAAAAACGTGTTAAAGAAGAACAAGAAAAATTCGATAATTTATTGAATATGAATGGTACAGAAAATGCATATAAACTTCATAGAGAACTTGGTGAAGTTATGACAGCAAACGTTACTGTTGTACGTGATAATAAAGCATTATTGGAAACAGATAAGAAAATCCTAGAATTGATGGAACGTTATCAAGATATTGACATTGAAGATACGCAAACATGGAGTAACCAAGCAGTCTTCTTTACTCGTCAATTATGGAATATGTTAGTACTAGCACGTGTAATTACAATCGGTGCATACAACCGAAATGAGACTCGTGGGGCACATTATAAACCTGAATTCCCTGAGAGAAACGACGAAGAATGGTTGAAAACGACTTTAGCATCATATCAAGGAAAAACAGAACCGCCTAAATTTACATACGAACCAGTAGATGTAAGTTTAATCCCACCTCGTAAACGTGACTATTCAAGTAGTTCTAAAGGAGGTAAATAAAATGGCAGATACTAAAGAAGTAAATGAAACTCAAGCGCAAAACGAACAACAAAGCCAACAACAAAATCAAAAAACAATTAAATTTATCATTAAACGACAAGATGATGCAGAATCTAAACCTTATGAGGAAGAGTTTGAAATTCCTTATAAAGAGAATTTAAATGTTATTGCTTGTTTAATGGAAATTAGACGTAATCCGGTTAATAGTAAAGGTGAGAAAACAACACCTGTTATTTGGGATATGAACTGTTTAGAAGAAGTTTGTGGTGCTTGTTCTATGGTTATCAACGGCAAAGCGAGACAATCTTGTACAGCAATTGTTGACCAATTAGAACAACCAATTAAATTAGAGCCAATGAGTACATTCCCAGTGGTTCGTGACTTACAAGTTGATCGTAGTAGAATGTTTGATAACTTGAAACGTATGAAAGCATGGGTACCGATTGATGGTACGTATGATCTTGGACCAGGGCCTCGTATGCCAGAGAAAAAACGTCAAACAGCATATGAATTATCTAAATGTATGACATGTGGTGTATGTTTAGAAGTTTGTCCAAACGTTACAAGAAATAACGACTTTGTTGGTGCACAAGCTATTTCACAAGTTAGATTGTTTAACTTACACCCAACAGGTTCAATGACTAAAGATGAACGTTTAAATGCATTGATGGGTGCAGGTGGTTTACAAGAGTGTGGTAACTCACAAAACTGTGTTAACGCATGTCCTAAAGGTATTCCTCTAACGACATCAATTGCAGCATTAAACCGTGAAACTTCTTTCCATATGTTTAAATCATTCTTTGGTTCAGACCACCAAGTAAATTAATATATATATTAAGACTGTCAACAAAGTACTAACTTTGTTGACAGTTTTTTTATGAAATATGGTATAGATATAAATTTAACATCATGATTAGACGTTTAGTAAAAGTACTTTTCATATTAAATACGTTTAAATCACTGCCGTTGTAAAGTTAATATCTGAAATGCCAGTTATTTAGAAATTTAGTTCTTGTAAAATGATTTTGAAAACACAGCTATGCTACAATAAAAGACAAGTAAATATATAAGGATGAACAATATATGGAGAAACCAATTGGAGTTATTGACTCTGGCGTTGGAGGTTTAACAGTAGCTAAAGAAATCATGCGCCAATTACCAAATGAAACAATCTACTATTTAGGAGATATAAAACGTTGTCCTTATGGGCCAAGAGAAGCTTCGGAGGTAAGACAATTTACTACAGAATTAGCTGAAAAGCTCATGACGTTTGATATCAAGATGTTAGTGATTGCGTGTAATACTGCAACGGCAGTCGCATTAAAACATTTACAAAATTCATTAGCGATACCTGTTATTGGTGTTATAGAACCAGGTGCTAGAACAGCCATTATGACAACAAAAAATCAAAATGTTTTAATATTAGGTACAGAAGGTACGATTAAATCAGAGGCCTATAGGCATCATATTAAGCAAATTAATCCAAATGTAGAAGTATCTGGAGTTGCATGCCCAGGCTTTGTTCCACTTGTAGAACAAATGAGATACAAAGATCCAACGATTACGAGTATTGTTATACATCAAACATTAAAACAGTGGAGAAACAGCAAAGCAGATACAGTTATTTTAGGATGTACGCATTATCCATTACTGTATCAGCCAATTAATGATTACTTTCACGGAGAAAAAGTAGTTATTTCATCTGGTTTAGAAACAGCGAGAGAAGTGAGTGCATTATTAACGTTCAGTAACGAGCATGCAGGTTATAAAAAGCAACCCGAACATAAATTTTTTGCTACAGGAGAAACAGAACATATTGAACGCATTATTGATGAGTGGTTAAATATGAAAGCAACAGTTGAAAAAATAGAAGTTTAAAGTGAGGCGTAAATAATGGAAGATATTGTTATTGCATCAAATAATAAAGGAAAAATAAACGATTTTAGAGTTATTTTTCCTGATTATAATGTTATAGGTATATCAGAACTCATCGAAGGTTTTGATGTTGAGGAAACGGGTGACACTTTTGAAGAAAATGCAAAACTAAAATCTGAAGCAGCTGCGCAAGCATTAAATAAACGTGTTATTGCTGATGATAGTGGATTGGAAGTTTTTGCGTTAGATGGTGAACCTGGTATATATTCAGCTCGCTATGCTGGCGAAACTAAAGATGATAATGCAAATATTGAAAAACTTTTAACTAAATTAGGTGATGAAACCGACCGTAGTGCACAATTTGTTTGCGTTATTAGCATGAGCGCACCAGGTGAAGATACAGTACAGTTTAAAGGAACTGTACAAGGAGAAATCACATTAAATAAAATTGGTGAACATGGCTTTGGATATGATCCTATCTTTTTCGTAGAAGACAAAAATAAAACAATGGCACAGTTAACTGCTGAAGAAAAAGGGCAAATTAGTCATAGAGGTAAAGCAATAGAACAACTACAACAATACCTAGAAGGTGATCAATAATGTCGAAATGGATTATAGTTAGTGATAATCATACCGAACAAGGTGTGTTGTTTGATATTATAAATCAACATGAGCATGTAGATGCTGCTATTCATTTAGGTGACTCTGAATTTGCTTATGATGATAGTGAACTCAGTCATTTTTATAGAGTAAAAGGAAATACCGATTTTTACCCTGAGTTTCCAAATGAACAAACACTTAATATAAATGGTATCAATGCATTTTTAACTCATGGCCATTTATATCAAGTGAATCGTACAAGAATACCTTTAGCAGAACAAGCAAAAGCAGCAGACTGCAAATTTGCCTTTTATGGACATACACATGTTGCTAAACATGAAGCAATAAATGGTGTGCATGTGATAAATCCAGGTAGTATTTCACAGTCGAGAAGTAATATTGAAGAAACATATGCAGAATTGCTTATTGATGATACGAGTTTAGATACGATTTTAAATTTCCGTAATCGAAATCATGAAATCATCAGCAGTGAAAACTTTACAATTTAAAAAGACGAAGGGTCTAGCTACGTTTAGAAACAATTTAATCGTAGCTTCATCCTCTTATTTCTATAAATAGTTAGATGCAACAAATAATTAAGCGTTATAAAGTTGTAAAAATAACGCTAACGTTAATGAATTTCTCAATTTAAAGAATTTAAATAAATTAGCAATATTATGATAAAAAGTTTACAATAGTGAAAAATCATATTTATTTTTAAGGGATAGAGTATTGCTTTATCAGTGCAAGTTAGATATAATTATTCTTGTGTTCAAAAGATAATGTCCTGGTAGCTCAGCTGGATAGAGCAATGGCCTTCTAAGCCATCGGTCGGGGGTTCGAATCCCTCCCAGGACACTAAAAGCGTTAAAATACATAAATTAATTTATGCATTTACTGACTAGATTGCTGATATATCAGCAGTCTTTTTATTTTGCTTTAAATTTTATTTACATATAGTTGACACACATAGTGGATACAAACATACTGTTTATTAAAGTCATAATATAGTTAATCAGCACATTGCAAAAGTAGGTTTACAGATGAAATTGGATATTGAATAAAGTGAATGATCATTATAATATATGAAAATGATGTCAAAAAGTATTATTTTATATAGTGAATTTAAACTTTCCCTTGATCATTAGGCTATAACAATTAAAATACATTGTCATTTAATGCTTAATCATCTAAATTTGTAAGATGCTGAAATTATTTATAGATAATTGAGACATTAACATATGTTTCAGTCTAACAATAAGTGGTATTTAATATATAACTATAAGGTAATATATAACTTAATGATTATTTTGCGTTTGCGCTACTTCAATTTGAAGTGGCGCATTTTTAATGTTATTTATAAAATTAATAAAAACCTTTCGTATTAAAAACATTGATATATTACATAGCAAGCTTAATTAGCATTAAATTATTCGGTAAGTTTAATTGTATATATATTATAATTAAAGGCTCTCATCTAAGTTGTATAACATGGAATTGTGCAAAATACAGTTGAGCATTCAAAACTGTAAAATGATGTGTTTTTCACTACAGTTTTTACTATTATTTAATGAAGTATGAAATAAAACACAATTTTATATGTAAATGTCTTATAGTTATAGATAACAAACGATACTTAATTAAATAAAAAGATAACAGTATCGTTTAAAACATAATAAAACAGTCATAAGCATCTATCATATAATGAGGAGTGTTTATAATGGAAGGTTTATTTAACGCAATCAAAGATACAGTACAAGCTGGCATAGCAGGGGACGGTGCTAAATTAGGTACAAGTATCGTAAGTATCGTAGAAAACGGTGTAGGTTTAGCAAGTAAATTATTTGGATTCTAATATAAATAAATAATAAAGGAGATATAAATTATGACTAAATTAGCAGAGGCAATTGCAAACACAGTTGAAGCGGCAAAATCAGGTAACGGTTCAGAATTAGGTACAAGTATTGTAGATATCGTTTCAAGTGGTGCGGGTTTACTAGGTAAACTTTTCGGATTTTAAAATTGAGTACTTAGCTTATTTTAAAAATATAGTGAGGAGTGTTTATAATGGAAGGTTTATTTAATGCAATTAAAGATACAGTACAAGCTGGCATAGCAGGCGATGGTGCTAAATTAGGTACTAGTATTGTAGACATCGTAGAAAACGGTGTAGGTTTAGCAAGTAAATTATTCGGATTCTAATATAAATTTCTATGACGGACTGGCCAAGGTAATAACCTTGGCCTTTTTTGTTTGCCGAGATATGAAATATGGTATGATGAAGTAAAATTCGGCTATGTTTATACATTGACGAGGACATAACTGATATAGTTTATTAAAAGATATCATTAAGGGGTTAGAAAATACTATGAACAAAAGATGTTTGCTTATCGATTTTGACGATACAATTGTTGATTTTCATGATGCAGAAGCATATGCATTTCACCAACTTACAAAAAAATATAAATTAGAGACAAACCAAAATGATTTAAATCAATTTATGACTGTAAATCAAGCGCATTGGGAAGCATTTCAACAAAACCAATTATCAAAAACTGAAGTTTTAAGTAAAAGGTTTGAAGTGTATTTTGAGTTACATCAACTCAATGTTAATGGAGAAGAAGCGGACGTAATCTTTCGTGATGAACTGGCAAATGCTCCAATAAAATATTTTATGAACACGGTGGAAACATTGAGAATGCTCAAAGATACACATGATCTATATATTGTTACAAATGGTGTTTTAGAAACACAAGAAAGACGCATAGCAAAAACAAAAATGGGGAATTGGTTTAAAGGTGTTTATGTATCTGAGCAAACAGGATATCAAAAACCGATGCCAGAATTTTTTGATTTTGTTTTTAATGAAATTGGTCATGATAAAAGAGACCATGCAATGATTGTTGGCGATTCAATAACATCAGATATTTTAGGTGGGAAAAATGCTGCAATAAAAACATGTTGGTTTAATCCAAGAAATAAAATAAATGACACAGAAATTAATCCGGATTATACTATCGAATCGCTTGATCAATTGTTAGATATAGCAAAATAAAAGAAGCGTGAATTATAATCAGAAAAATTGATTTTAATTCACGCTTCATATTATGTTGATGATCATTCAAGAAATAAAAAAAGTTTACTTTATTAATAAAGTATCTACTATATTATAAAAATGAGTGCATTATTTTAAATGTATTAGATGTGAAAATTATGGTGTCCAAATAAGTATATCGTGGCCATCTTTATTTTGTTGTTCAATATCTTTAAATCCATGTTTAATAAAGAAATTTTTTGATTGATTACGTGCAATAACTTTTATAGGTTGGCCTTGTTCCTTGGCAAAATCTAGCAATGCTTTACCGTAACCACGACCTTGGAAATCACGTAAAACTTCTAGTTTCCATAAAATATTATAATCATTAAAATCTGAGAAATATACATCTTCAACTTCTCCTTTTCGGTATAAAGCCATACGAGCGCCTAACCTATCACCAACATATATGCCGAAAAATGGTGAGTCTGAACTAGCGTCTATCATTTCACCGCGTAATTCATCTACTAAATATAAATCTTCATTTCCGAAGTTTCTAAAATCTTCAAATAATTCGTCAGTTTTGTAATTAATATCTAGTCGTTTAACATTACTCACTTTAGCTTCCCCCTTTGCTTTATTACTAACTATTATACCTTATTTTATTGGATATTTCACAAAAATGAATGCTTAAAACATTTTGTAAAATTAACAATGTTAATTTGCTCATTGTTTTTATATAATGTAAAGTGCTGATAACTTGTATGAATATTGGACAACGACGTTTATACATATTTAAAATAATTTCCAATCAATTTATAAGCCGTAAAATTGTCAATGTTGAACATAAACTTTATACTAAATAGGAATAGAGTAACGTAAGGAGAATTACGAATGGATTGTATGACAACGAAACTTAATGAAAAAGATCAATTTATATCGAATGTTAAAAATAGTGATTCAACTTTAGCTAAATATTATCATCTTGATGCAATGAATGAACATGATTACAAAAAACGACTACTTATAGAAAATAACGGAAGAGAAGCGTCACTAGCAAAAATCATTGAAGCATACATGGGTGATTTAACATTAGATCATCAACAAAATGACAATTTAAAAGCACTTAGTAACGGTGCGAAAGTTGTAATCGGAGGCCAACAAGCTGGTTTGTTTGGTGGGCCCTTATACACGTTCCATAAAATATTTTCAATTATTACATTAAGTGAAAAACTATCAAAAGATTACGATACGCACGTTGTCCCTGTTTTTTGGATTGCGGGTGAAGATCATGATTTTGATGAAGTAAATCATACTTATGTTTTTAATGAGCACAAGGCAACTTTACAAAAAATTAGATATAGTACAATGACGCCACCAGAGTCTAGTGTTTCAAAGTATTTGCCAGATAAAGAAGCGTTACATAAAGCGTTAAATCAATTTTTTAAAGAACTAAAAGAAACTGAGGCTTCTTCAAAACTATTGAACATGTGTAGAAATATTATCGATCATTATGATGGTTGGACTGACATGTTTAAAGCTTTATTACACGAAGTTTTCAAACATTATGGATTATTACTGATAGATGCAAATGATAAAGCGTTGCGTCAATTAGAAAAACCAATGTTCAGAAACATGATTGAAAAGCATCATTCAGTTGACGATGCCTTTAGACAAACGCAAGCTCAAACAATGGCTGATGGCTTAGACCAAATGATACAGACAGAGACGAATGTGCATTTGTTCATGCATGATGAGGGTGTAAGACAACTATTAACTTTTGAAAATGGGAGATTTTATTTAAATAAATCTGAGAAGTCATTTTCGGAACAAGAACTTCTTAATATAGTAGAAACAGAACCAGAAAGATTTTCTAATAATGTCGTTACAAGGCCAGTAATGGAAGAATGGCTATTTAATACAGTAGCGTTTATAGGCGGTCCAAGTGAAATTAAATATTGGACAGAATTAAGCGATGTTTTTCGAACATTAGAAGTAAACATGCCTATCGTTTTACCTCGATTAAGAATTACTTATATAAATGCTAGAATAGAAAAGTTATTAGCGCATTATCAATTGAACCGTAATGATATCATTGAAAAAGGAATAGAGGCAGACAAAGCGCAGTTTATTAGATCCAAAGCGTCACAAACTTTTATAGAACAAATTGAAACACTGAAAGAACAGCAAAAGGACTTATTTCAATCTCTTCAAGCAGAAGTTACAGACAATCATGATAATAAAGTATTGTTAAACAAAAATAATGAAATTCATCAAAAACAATTTGATTACTTGCTAAAACGGTACTTATTAAATATCGAAAGAGAAAATGACATTAGCATGAAACATTTTGAGATATTAAGTAAAACACTCCATCCAATGGGTGGATTACAAGAAAGAATATGGAATCCACTTCAAATTATGAATGATTTTGGGCTAGATGTGTTTAGTCCCTCCACCTATCCACCACTTTCTTACACATTTGATCATATATTGATAAAACCTTAGAGCGACAATGGGAACACCCGATTCATCATTAAGATGAATCGGGTGTTTTTTTCTATATTTCAAGAAATTTTGGTGAAATTTGTATAATTAGTGGAGGATAGTGGTGAGATGTGGTAAATTATATATAAGAAGGTGAGGTGATTATAAATGTTCATGGGTGAATACGAGCATCAATTGGATACTAAGGGACGTATGATTGTTCCTTCCAAATTTCGCTATGACCTAAATGAGCGTTTTATAATTACCCGAGGCCTTGATAAATGCTTATTTGGTTACACTTTAGAAGAATGGCAAGTAATTGAAGAGAAAATGAAAACCTTACCAATGACAAAAAAAGATGCGCGTAAATTTATGCGTATGTTCTTTTCAGGCGCTGTCGAAGTAGAATTAGATAAGCAAGGGCGTATTAATATTCCTCAGAATTTGAGAAAGTATGCCAATTTAAGTAAGGAATGTACGGTAATAGGTGTCTCAAATCGCATAGAAATTTGGGATAGAGAAACTTGGAATGATTTTTATGATGAATCAGAAGATAGTTTTGAAGATATTGCCGAAGACTTAATTGACTTTGATTTTTAAATGGAGGCGTTAAATTGTTTCATCATGTCAGCGTTATGCTAGAAGAAACTATAGATTACTTGAATATTAAAGAAGATGGCATATATGTCGACTGTACATTAGGTGGAGCAGGTCATGCCCTCTATTTATTAAATCAAATTGGAGACGAAGGTAGACTTATTGCAATTGATCAAGACACAACAGCACTTGAAAATGCAAAAGAAGTATTGAAAAACCATATACATAAAGTTACCTTCGTTCACAGCAACTTTAGAAAATTAACTGAAATTTTAGATGATTTAAATATTGAAAAAGTAGATGGCATTTATTATGACTTAGGTGTATCTAGCCCCCAATTAGACGTGCCTGAAAGAGGTTTTAGTTATCATAATGATGCGAAATTAGATATGCGTATGGATCAAACACAATCATTATCAGCATATGAAGTAGTGAATGAATGGTCGTTTGAAAAATTAGTTAGGATTTTTCATCGTTATGGTGAAGAAAAATTTTCAAAACAAATTGCAAGACGTATAGAACAAAATAGAGAACAAAAGCCAATTGAAACAACTTTAGAACTTGTAGATGTCATTAAAGAAGGTATCCCAGCTAAAGCAAGAAGAAAAGGTGGGCATCCTGCTAAAAGAATTTTCCAAGCAATTAGGATTGCAGTTAATGATGAATTATCTGCATTTGAAAATTCGTTAGAACAAGCGATTGATCTCGTGAAAGTGGACGGAAGAATATCTGTGATAACATTCCATTCGTTAGAGGATCGGCTATGTAAACAAATGTTTCAAGAATATGAAAAAGGTCCCGAAGTTCCTAGAGGTTTACCTGTCATACCAGAAGCTTATACACCTAAATTGAAGCGAGTTAACCGAAAACCAATCCTTGCTACAGATGAAGATTTAGAAGAAAACAATCGAGCGCGTAGTGCCAAGTTACGTATAGCTGAAATACTAAAATAAGGAGTGATTTTTGAGTGGCAGTAGAGAAAATATACCAACCGTATAGTGGAGCAGAGCAGCATATACCACAAACGCAACCGTCGCCCCATCCCCAGAGTCAACCCCAGACAGTTAAGCGTAAAGTAATTGTCAAGCTAACTAAGTTTGAAAAGATGTTATACATAGGACTTATAACAGTAATTGCTTTAATAAGTATTTATATGCTATCTTTAAAAATGGATGCGTATGAAACTCGAGAAAAAATTGCAGATTTAGATACAAAAATTGAAAAACAATCTAGTGAAAACAGCGCAATAAAATCTGAAATTAAAAAGAACTCCTCATATGAACGCATTTACGATAAGGCAAAAAAAGATGGAATGAGCCTTAAGAACGATAATGTAAAGGTAGTGCGTAATAATGGCGAAGCGAAGAATTAAATTAAAAAAACCGAAGTTTTCAATTAAAAAAAGTAAAATAGGGGCAGTCCTACTCATCCTTGGATTTGGACTGCTCTTTTTTACGTTGGTTTTAAGATACTCGTATATTATGTTGACAGGACACTCTTCTGGTGAAGATTTAATTATGAAAGCGAATGAAAAGTACTTAGTAAATACACAACAACAACCAGAAAGAGGTAAGATTTATGACAGAAATGGCAAAGTCTTAGCTGAAGATGTGGAACGTTATAAAGTTGTGGCAGTTGTAGATGAAAAAGCAAGTGAAGGTAGCGATAAACCTAAGCATGTGACAGACAAAAAAGAAACTGCCAAAAAACTTGCAACTGTGATTGATATGTCAGCAAAAGAAATTGAAAAAAAACTAGATAATAAAAAAGCCTTTCAAGTTGAATTTGGTCAAAAAGGTACAGATTTAACGTATCAAGAGAAAGAAAAAATTGAAAAAATGAACCTTCCTGGTGTGACGTTATATCCAGAAACTGAAAGATTTTATCCTAATGGAAACTTCGCATCTCATTTGATAGGAATTGCACAAAAAGATCCTGATAGTGGAGAATTAAAGGGTGCTTTAGGCGTTGAAAAGATATTTGATAGCTATCTTTCAGGTCAAAAAGGTGCATTATCATATATTCATGATATTTGGGGCTATATTGCACCAAATACCAAAAAAGAAAAAGTACCTAAACGTGGAGATGACGTACATTTAACCCTTGATTCAAACATACAAGTTTTCGTTGAAGAAGCGTTAGATGGCATGGTTGAACATTATAAACCAAAAGATTTGTTTGCCGTAGTTATGGATGCTAAAACTGGAGAAATCTTGGCGTTTAGTCAAAGGCCAACATTCAACCCAGAAACTGGTGAAAATTTTGGTAAAAAATGGGCAAACGATCTATATCAAAACACTTATGAACCAGGATCAACTTTTAAGTCTTATGGACTAGCGGCTGCAATTCAAGAAGGTGAATTTAAACCGGATAAAAAATACACTGCTGAACCTAGAGAAGTTATGGGATCTAAAATATCTGACTGGAATAAAGTAGGTTGGGGAGAAATCTCAATGTCTACTGGTTTCACATATTCTTCAAATACTTTAATGATGCACTTACAAGATTTAGTTGGTTCAGATAAGATGAAAGAATGGTATGAAAAATTTGGTTTTGGTAAATCTACCGATAGCATGTTTGATGGTGAATCTACAGGTGGTATTGCCTGGGATAATGAAGCACAGCAAAAAACATCTTCATTTGGTCAATCTACAACCGTAACACCAGTTCAAATGCTAAGAGCGCAATCAGCTTTTAATAATGAAGGTAAAATGTTGCAACCATGGTTTGTGGATAGCGTGAGCAATCCTGTTACTGATGATACATTTTATAAAGGTAAAAAAGAGTTTGCAGGAAAACCAATTACTAAAGACACTGCTAAGAAAGTTCGTACCGAATTAGATAAAGTTGTAAACAGTGAAGACAGTCACGCTAAAAACTATCAAATTGATGGTTATGACGTAGCCGGTAAAACAGGTACAGCACAAGTTGCTGACTCTGATAATGGTGGTTATGTTCAAGGTGAAAATCCATATTTTGTAAGCTTTATTGGTGACGCACCTAAAGATGATCCAGAAGTAATTGTTTATGCTGGTATGAGTTTAGCACAAAAAAATGATCAAGAAGCCTACGAAATGGGTGTAAGTAAAGCGTTTAAACCTATTATGGAAAATACGTTAAAATACTTAAATGTTGGAGATAAAAATTCTAAAGATAAATCTGATGTGAAGTATAGTAAAGTACCAGATGTTCAAGGTCAAGAGACGCAAAAAGCACAAGATAAGGTGAATAGTAAATCTCTTGATCCAATAGTCATAGGAAGTGGAGATAAAGTGGTAAAACAATCAGTATCACCTGATAAGGAAGTGCTTCCAAATAGTAAGGTACTCCTATTGACAGATGGGGATATAACAATGCCTGACATGACTGGTTGGACAAAAGAAGAAGTAATTGCCTTTGAAACATTGACGCAAACAAAAGTGACTACAAAAGGTAGTGGTTTTGTTTCTAATCAATCTGTTAATAAAGGACAAAAAATTGACAAAAAAGATAAAGTAGAAGTGACGTTATCTGCTGAAGCGATTAATGGTGAATCATCAACCACGTCATCTAAAGAAAAGGAATCATCCAAAGACGATACTGACAAAAATGATGATAACAACTCAGATTCAAGTAGTGACAAACAAAGTGAATAAATAAATTATTTTATTTCTGACGTCAATGGTAAAACATGTTAAAATGTATAATTTGAAATTGATGCGAGGTAGTAATTTAAATGTTTAGTACAAAATATAATTTTGTAGATTTAAAACATAAATACTGCCTCGTTACATATGATTTATAAGTTGCACCTAGCATTAACGACATTAATCCAATTTAATATTAAAGGAGCATAATATGGTTTATTTACTAGCGATCATTGCATTACTAATAACATTTATATTAGTCCCTGTATTGATACCAACACTAAAAAGAATGAAATTCGGACAAAGTATAAGAGAAGAAGGCCCTCAAAGTCATATGAAAAAAACAGGTACACCAACTATGGGTGGGTTAACTTTCCTACTTAGTATTATTATCACTTCAATATTAGCTATTATTTTTATGGATAATGCGAATCCAATTATATTATTATTGTTTGTGACGATTGGTTTTGGGTTAATTGGTTTTATAGATGACTACATCATTGTTGTTAAAAAAAATAATCAAGGTTTAACGAGTAAACAAAAATTTCTTGCTCAAATCGCTATTGCGGTTATTTTCTTCATATTAAGCCAAGTGTTTAATTTAACAGACTTTTCAACTGGCATTCATATTCCATTTACAGGTTTAGAAGTACCTTTATCTATTGCATATGTAATTTTCATTGTATTTTGGCAAGTTGGTTTTTCTAATGCAGTGAATTTAACAGATGGATTAGATGGACTTTCTACAGGGCTTTCCATTATTGGATTTATTATGTATGCATTAATGGCTTATATCCAAGGGGCTAATTCTATTGGTTTGTTTTGTATTATCATGATTTTTGCGTTACTTGGATTCTTACCGTTTAATTTAAATCCTGCAAAGGTATTTATGGGAGATACAGGCAGCTTAGCTTTAGGTGGTATCTTTGCCACGATTTCAATTATGCTAAACCAAGAATTGTCGCTCATTTTTATTGGTTTTGTATTTGTAGCTGAAACATTATCAGTTATGATTCAAGTTACATCATATAAGCTTACAGGGAAAAGAGTTTTCAAAATGTCACCACTACATCACCATTTTGAGTTAGTCGGCTGGAATGAACGAAAAGTTGTTACTGTATTTTGGACAGTTGGTATTATTTCAGGTCTTATTGGCTTATGGATTGGAGTGAATTAAATTGCTGAAATATACAGGTTTAGAAAATAAAGATGTATTAGTAATAGGATTAGCAAAAAGCGGATATGAAGCAGCGAAATTATTACAAAAACTTGGCGCAAATGTCGTTGTCAACGACGGCAAGGATTTAAGTCGAGATGCACATGCAATTGATTTAGAAAATATGGGTGTCAAAGTTGTTGGTGGGGAGCACCCATTTTCTTTACTTGATAATGATCCACTCATTTTTAAAAACCCTGGCATACCCTATACTGTTCCGTTGATTCAAGAAGCGGAACGCCGAGGACTACAAATACTTACTGAAGTGGAATTAAGTTATTTAGTTTCAAAAGCACCTATTATTGGTGTGACAGGTACAAATGGAAAAACAACGGTAACTTCATTAATTGGAGATATGTTTAAAAAAAGTAGAATTACTGGTAAATTATCTGGCAATATAGGTTATGTTGCTTCAAAAGTGGCACAAGAAGTAGATGAAGAGGATTACCTTATAACTGAATTATCTTCATTTCAATTACTAGGGATTGATAAATATAAACCACATATCTCAATTATTACAAATATTTATTCGGCACATTTGGATTATCATGAAAATTTAGAGAATTATCAAAATGCCAAAAAACAAATATATAAAAATCAAACAGAAGATGATTACTTAATATGTAATTATCATCAACGCCATTTGATTGAATCTGAGTCTTTAACAGCAAAAGTATATTATTTTTCAACACAGCAAGAGGTTGATGGTATCTACGTAAAAGATGATTATATTACATTTAAAGGTTTCCGACTTATTCATAAAGATGACTTAGTACTACCTGGTGAACACAATTTAGAAAACATACTTGCTGCCGTGTTAGCTGCATTATTAGCAGGTATTTCTGTAAGAGCAATTATAGATAGTTTGTCAACATTTTCAGGCATAGAACATAGGCTTCAATATGTAGGATCAAATAAAACTAATAAGTACTACAATGACTCTAAGGCTACTAATACTTTAGCAACTCAATTTGCGCTTAATTCATTTAAACAACCTATTATTTGGTTGTGTGGCGGTTTAGACAGAGGAAATGGATTTGATGAATTGATTCCATATATGAATAACGTCAGAGTGATGGTAACTTTTGGTGAAACACAAGATAAATTTGTGAAATTAGGCGAGAATCAAGGCAAATATGTAATAAAGGCTACTGATGTAGAAGATGCAGTCGATAAAGTACAATCAATTATTGAGCCTAATGACGTTGTGTTATTATCGCCAGCTTGTGCAAGTTGGGATCAATACAATACATTCGAAGAGCGCGGGAATAAGTTTATTAAGAGTTTCCAAGCGCATTTACCTTCACTTTAAAGGTTGTGAAATAAATGTCAGATAAAGTTAGTGAATTTGATTCTGAATATTTAAAAGAGAAACGTGCAAAGCGACGTAAAAAACAAAAACAAATCCAATACGCGATTTTCGGTATTTTGTTATTTATTATTTTGCTGATTCTTATTTATATGTTCACACCATTAAGTAAAATCAACACAGTGACCATTGAAGGTAATGATAATGTATCTAAAACTTCTATTAAAAAAGCTATCAATGTGAAAGATGATTCAAGAATGTATACCTATAGTACTTCAACAGCTGTTAAGAATTTAAAAAAGAATAAATTAATAAAACATGCAGAAGTGACTAAAGTATTACCGAATAAGTTGAATGTTAAAGTGACAGAAAGTCAAATTGTTGGTTTAGTTAAAAAGAAAGATGATTATGTACCCATTCTTGAAGATGGCACAGAGTTAGAAAATTATGAAGAAAGTAATGTAACAGATGACGGTCCCGTACTAGAAGGATTCAAAAAAGAGAAAAAAGAAAAAATGATACAAGAATTATCAAAAATGCCTGCAAAAGTTCGAGGTATGATTGCAGAAGTGCAATATGATCCACAAGAAAATTTACAAAATCAAATCAAATTATTTACGACAGATGAGATTCAAATTGTAGGTAATTTAAATACTATTGCCAATAAGATGAAGTATTATCCTCAAATGTCACAATCATTAGAACGTGATGAATCAGGAAGTTTAAAAAAATCAGGTTACATTGATTTGTCAGTTGGCGCTTCTTTCATTCCTTATAGTGGTGGAAGTACGACTAAATCAACAAGTGATCAAAATGTTGATAAAGGAAATACAGAGGAAGATAAAGCTAAAGACGAGTTACAAAGTGCATTAAATAAGATAAATAAAGAATCAGACAAAAATAATTAAAAAATTTAGACAAATACATGTGTTTATAGTTCACAAGCGTCAAAACGTATTGTAAACTGTTAATAGTGTGAACATGAATAAGTAATTGTCAGGAGGTGCCTATCTATGGAAGAGCATTATTATGTAAGTATAGATATCGGTTCGTCAAGTGTTAAAGCGATAGTGGGCGAAAAATTTCACAATGGAATAAATGTGATAGGTACAGGACAGACCTACACAAGTGGTATAAAAAATGGTCTTATTGATGATTTCGACATCGCAAAACAAGCGGTTAAAGATACAATCAAAAAAGCCTCTATTGCATCAGGCGTCGATGTTAAAGAAGTGTTTTTAAAACTTCCAATTATCGGTACTGAGGTATTTGATGAATCAAATGAAATTGAATTTTATGAAGATACTGAACTAGATGGTACACACATTGAAAGTGTACTGGAAGGTATACGTGAAAAAAATGATGTACCCGAAACAGAAATAATAAACGCTTTCCCAATTAAATTTGTTGTAGATGGCGAAAATGAAGTGTCAGATCCTAAAGAACTCATTGCTAGACACAGTTTGAAAGTAGAAGCTGGTGTCATTGCAATTCAAAAATCAATCTTAATAAACATGATTAAATGTGTAGAATCTTGTGGTGTAGACGTGTTAGATGTTTATTCTGATGCATATAACTATGGATCAGTACTTTCAGCAACGGAGAAAGAACTTGGCGCATGCATCATTGATATAGGTGAAGATATAACACAATTAGCATTTTACGAAAGAGGAGAGCTCGTAGATGCTGATGCTATAGAAATGGCTGGTAGAGATATAACAGAAGATATTGCAAAAGGTTTAAATACATCATATGAAACGGCTGAAAAAATTAAACATCAATATGGTCACGCTTTCTTTGATTCAGCGTCTGATCATGATGTATTCACTATTGACCAAGTAAATAGTGAAGAAGAAGCGCAATTTACTCAAAAAGATTTAGCAGATGTAATAGAAGCACGTGTGGAAGATATATTCTTTAATGTGTTTGATGTATTACAAGAGTTAGGTCTTACAAAGGTAAATGGAGGTTTCGTTGTAACTGGTGGTTCAGCTAATTTACTAGGCGTTAAAGAATTGCTTCAAGATATGGTAAGTGAAAAAGTAAGAATTCATACACCATCACAAATGGGCATAAGAAAACCAGAGTTTTCTTCAGCGATTTCAACGATTTCTAGTAGCATTACTTTCGACGAATTACTAGATTATGTTACAATTAATAATCATGACAGTGAAGAATTTGAAGAAGAAGTCATAGAATCAAATGATCGAGAAAATAGTACGAAGTCAAGCGGATTTGATTGGTTCAAAAAGAAATCAAACAAACAAGAAGAGCCACATACATCAACTTCTGATATAGAAGAACCAGAAGCGTCTGAGGCATACGAACATGAAGACAACATAGAACAAGAACATGAAGAAGAAAGTAAACCTCAAGACAAAGAAGAAAGTAAGTTCAAGAAACTTATGAAATCTCTATTCGATTGATTGGCCACTAAAACTAGGAGGAAATTTAAATGTTAGAATTTGAACAAGGATTTAATCATTTAGCGACGTTAAAAGTCATCGGTGTAGGGGGCGGCGGAAATAACGCTGTTAACCGAATGATTGATCATGGTATGAATAATGTTGAATTTATTTCCATCAATACGGATGGACAAGCTTTAAACTTATCTAAAGCTGAGTCTAAAATCCAAATTGGTGAAAAATTAACGCGTGGTTTAGGCGCTGGTGCAAACCCTGAAATAGGTAAAAAAGCTGCCGAAGAATCGCGTGAGCAAATTGAAGATGCCATCCAAGGTGCGGATATGGTGTTCGTAACAGCAGGTATGGGTGGCGGTACTGGTACAGGTGCTGCGCCAGTTGTAGCGAAAATCGCAAAAGAAATGGGAGCGTTAACAGTTGGTGTTGTTACGCGTCCATTTGGATTTGAAGGCCGTAAACGTCAAACACAAGCAGCTGCTGGTGTAGAATCAATGAAAGCTGCTGTTGACACATTAATCGTAATTCCTAATGACCGTTTATTAGATATTGTTGATAAGTCTACACCAATGATGGAAGCATTTAAAGAAGCTGACAATGTATTACGTCAAGGTGTTCAAGGTATTTCAGATTTAATCGCTGTTTCAGGTGAAGTTAACCTTGACTTTGCAGACGTTAAAACAATTATGTCTAACCAAGGTTCTGCGTTAATGGGTATCGGTGTGTCTTCTGGCGAAAACCGTGCAGTAGAAGCTGCTAAAAAAGCTATTTCTTCACCATTATTAGAAACTTCTATTGTGGGTGCACAAGGTGTGTTAATGAACATTACTGGTGGAGAATCACTATCATTATTCGAAGCACAGGAAGCAGCAGATATTGTACAAGATGCAGCAGACGAAGATGTTAATATGATTTTCGGTACTGTAATTAATCCAGAATTACAAGATGAAATTGTGGTAACAGTAATTGCTACTGGATTTGAAGATAAACCATCATCTCAAGGTCGCAAAGCATCAAATACTGGATTCGGCAATAGTGCATCATCTGGAAGTACAACTGCAAAAGAAGATTCATTCTCTTCTAGTGCATCACAATCTACAGATAGTGCAAATGAAGGTAGAACACATACTACAAATGAAGATGATATTCCTAGCTTTATTAGAAATCGTGAAGAAAGACGTTCTAGAAGAACTAGACGTTAATCTCGAATGAACTTCTTCTTCTGTTAGTTTTTCATAATAA
Organism: Staphylococcus sp. GDY8P45P; assembly: GCF_017892745.1. Classification (NCBI taxonomy): domain Bacteria; kingdom Bacillati; phylum Bacillota; class Bacilli; order Caryophanales; family Staphylococcaceae; genus Staphylococcus; species Staphylococcus sp. GDY8P45P. The sequence goes on from NZ_JAESLS010000005.1 coordinate 238,615, forward strand.
TTAATATTAATTAAGACAACATAAAACATATAGATGTCATCAGGTCCAAAGATCTGATGACTTTTTTGAATTTAGAAATTGGCATATAATTAGATGTGAAATAATTCGTTATGGACAAAATGTAGTTTCCAATTATTTAGAATCTCCCAATGACTTTAGATAGTTTGTAAATGTTGAATAGCTGGAGGTTTATGACATGCAAGAGAAATTTATCAAAGATCGTCATATTTTAAAATATGATGACAATCAATTAAACAATGTGAAATTGGGTATAACAACAAGAGAAGATGGATTTAGTAATTACCCGAAAAATGCATTTAACATGGCAAGATATATTAATGATGATCAAGATAATGTTACAAAGCATCAAATGTTACTTGCTTCTGTAATTCAGTTTCCCACAAATCAATGGGTTTTTCCGATTCAAACACATGAAAATAAAGTGGTTGAAATTACTAGCAAAGATAAGGGTACAAATATTGATAGACTTTCTAATGCGTTACATGGTATAGATGGTATGTATACATTTGAAAAAGATATTTTATTAACCATGTGTTATGCAGATTGTGTACCAATTTATTTTTACAGCGAAAAGCATGATTTTATTGGTTTGGCTCATGCGGGTTGGCGTGGTACAGTAGGACAAATTGGCAACCAAATGTTAAAACATATACCATTTGATTTTAATGATTTAAAAGTTGTTATAGGACCAGCAACAGCAAATTCATATGAAATTAATGATGATATTAAAAGTAAATTTGAGCGCTTACCTATAGATTCACATCAATATATTGAGACGAGAGCAGAAAACCGTCACGGTATAGACTTAAAAAAAGCAAATGCTATGTTGCTAGCGTATGGTGGCGTTCCCCAAAATAATATTTATATAACAGATTATGCTACTTCAGAAGATTTAACTTTATTCTTTTCATATAGAGTAGAGAAAGGTAATACTGGTCGTATGTTAGCTTATATTGGTCAATAACTAAGAGGTGTATAAAAATTGGATGTACAGCAAAGTTTAACGCAAATAAATAATCAATTGGACATACATTGTAAAAAAGGAAATATTACAACAGTCCCACACGTGATAGCAGTGACAAAATATGTTACAATAGAGCGAGCTAATGATGCTTACCAAGCAGGTATTAGACACTTTGGTGAAAATCGTTTAGAAGGTTTTCAACAAAAAAAAGCAGCTTTACCAGACGATGTAGTCATGCATTTTATCGGTTCTTTACAAACAAGAAAAGTTAAAGAAGTAATCAATGATATCGACTATTTTCACGCTTTAGATCGTCTGAAATTAGCAAAAGAGATTAATAAAAGAGCTGAACATAAAGTGAAATGTTTTGTTCAAGTAAATGTTTCTGGAGAAACGTCAAAACAAGGCATCGCTTTAGATGAAGTAGATACGTTTATTAAAGATTTAGAGCAATATGAAAACATAGAAATTACTGGTCTTATGACAATGGCACCATATACGGACGATGAACCGTACATTAAAGATTTATTCAAATCATTAAGAGCAAAAAGAGATGAAATTAAAGCGCTCAATTTAAATTATGCACCATGCACAGAGTTATCGATGGGAATGAGTAATGATTACCATTTAGCAGCTGAAGAAGGTGCGTCATTTGTGAGAATTGGGACTAAACTTGTAGGAAAAGAGGAGTGAGCCCCGTGGCTTTAAAAGATTTATTTAGTGGTTTTTTCGTAGTTGAAGAGGAAGACGATGATTTAAAAGCGCCACCCGAAGAAGAACAAGATAGACAACAAGCACAGTCTCAAACAAATTATAATAATCAACAAACTGAAAATACAGAAAGACAACGTATACAGTCCGTACCCAAAAAACAACCAACAAGATTACAACAATCAACAGGGGAAAGGAAGTATCAAATGAATAACAGTGCACCTAAAAATAATACTAGGAACGTTGTGAACATGAATAATCAAGAACAAAATAATTATGGATTTACGCAAGAAAGTTCTAAAATGTGTTTATTTGAGCCACGCGTCTTTTCAGATACTCAAGATATTGCGGATGAATTAAAAAATCGCAGAGCAACTTTAGTAAACTTACAACGTATTGATAAAGTGTCTGCAAAAAGAATTATCGATTTTCTAAGCGGTACCGTTTATGCAATTGGTGGAGACATTCAACGTGTAGGTTCTGATATATTCTTATGTACGCCAGATAATGTTGAAGTCGCAGGAAGCATAACGGACCAAATTGAAAATATGGAATACCAAGGTGAATAGAGGTAAACATTCATGGATATAGGTTTATTAGCAAATATATTTCAATTTATTTTATTCTTGGTCAAAATTTATTACTTTGGGATGATTGTGTATTTCTTTATGTCATGGCTTCCAGGTGCACGGGAAAATAAATTCGGTCGATTTTTATCAAAATTGTATGAGCCGTTTTTAGAACCATTCCGTAAAATTATTCCGCCCATTGGCATGATTGATATTTCTTCAATTGTTGCAATAATTGTACTTGTATTATTCCAAACTGGCTTGGCAAATATTTTTAGTTTGATTTTAAGAAATTTAGTGTAAGTTTTGTACGGAGAATAAATAATAATTGAATAAAGTTTAAAATAAATGTTAAGCACCTAACGTTAAAAACGAGAGGTGCTTTAACTTATATTTGGAGTGAAATCACATCGATATTTATCAACATTTTAGAAAAGAAGAGCATGAATTAATCGATCAACTTATCGATAAGTGTTATCGTGCCAATGAGCAATTTGCGCCTGTGTTAACTTCTTTTTTAGATCCCAGAGGCCAATATATATTAAATGTTATAGTTGGTAGTTTTCAAGATTTAGAAGTTACATTTTATGGAGGACCATTTGCTGAGAGACAAAGAGCTATCATAGCACCAGATTACTTTCAACCTGAAGTGGAAGATTTTGAAATCATTCTTTTTGAAATTGATTATCCTCAAAAATTTGTCACACTTCAACATCAACATGTACTGGGTACAATCATGTCATTAGGTATCGAAAGAGACCAATTAGGTGACATTGTGGTAGATGAAAGTATACAATTTACTTTGACAAAGCAATTAGAATCATATATTATATTGGAATTAAATAAAATTAAAGGCGCTACAGTTAAACTAAATGCGATACCAATAAAAGATATGATACAATCAAAAGAGAACTGGCACTCATTTGAGACAACCGTATCTGGTTTACGTTTAGATGTCGTTCTAAAAGAAATGATTCGTAAATCGCGTTCTATTAGCAAACAGTTAATTGAAAAGAAACGTGTTAAAGTTAACCATACGATCATTGATTCTGCTGATTTCCAACTGGACAAAGGTGACTTACTGTCTATTCAAGGATACGGAAGAGCAATGGTTGTTGATATCGGTGGAAAAACAAAAAAAGATAAAACACGAATTTCCTACAAAACTTTATTTAAATAAGTTATACTTATAAAGTGTAAAACAACCGAATTTTAACGACTAAAATTAGCATTGATACTATATAAAATAAATTTTATTTCTGATATTTAATGAAATAACAAAATAGTGTATGATAAAAGGAGGATAATGACGCATGGCTTTTACACCAAGTGAAATAAAAAACAAATCATTTACTCGTGTTAAAACGGGTTTTGAACCAACTGAAGTTGAAAGTTATCTAGAACAACTCAGTAATGAAATTGAACGTTTAAAAGAAGATAAAGCACAATTAGAAAAAGTTGTTGAAGATAAAGAAACGAATATTCAATCTTATAAAGATGTGCATCAATCAGTGAGCGATGCATTAGTTCAAGCGAAACAAGCTGGAGAAGAAACGAAAGCAGCAGCAAATAAAGATGCAGAGGCAACAATTGCAAAAGCGAAAAGTGAAGCAGATCGTATTGTCAATGATGCAGTTGAAAAAGCTCGTCGACTTTCTTTCCAAACAGAAGATATGAAACGTCAGTCTAAAATATTTAGATCTCGTTTCCGTATGTTAGTAGAAGCACAGTTAGATTTACTCAAAAATGATGATTGGGATTATTTATTGAATTATGACCTTGATTCTGAACAAGTAACGCAAGAGAACATTAATCATTTAAATGAAAATGAATTAACTGAAGAAGAAAAAGCGATGAAAGCAAAAGCTGAAGCAGATAGTGCAGCAGAAGCGGATGCAGAAGCAACAGATAATGAGAATAAACAATAAACAACAGACGCGTAAGAAACAGTCGATATATTCAAGCGAGTTAGGGATAGTGCGAGCCTAATATATATTTGTTTCTTATATCACTGTCGTTTTAATTGAATAACATGCAATGAGAGAACTCTAAGTTGAGTTAATCAGGGTGGTAACGCGGTAAATATCGTCCCTGTTAATTGAACTTAGAGTTCTTTTTATTGTTAGATACTAGACAAGTCAGAATATTGTAATAAGGAGTGTAGGAAATGGATTACAAAGATACGTTATTAATGCCAAAAACGAATTTTCCAATGCGTGGAGGATTACCAAATAAAGAACCAAAGATTCAAGAAGAATGGGATGCTAATGATATTTATCAAAAAGCATTAGAAAAAAACAAAGATAATGAACATTACATTTTACATGATGGTCCACCATATGCAAATGGTAATTTACATATGGGACATGCGTTAAATAAAATTTTGAAGGATTTTATTACGCGTTATAAAACAATGCAAGGTTTCTATACACCATATGTTCCAGGTTGGGATACACATGGATTACCAATCGAACAAGCACTTACTAAAAAAGGTGTTAAGCGTAAAGAATTATCAATTGCTGAGTTTAGAAGAAAATGTGAAGCATTTGCGTTAGAGCAAATTGAAAATCAAAAAAAAGATTTTAAACGCCTTGGTGTTAAAGGAGATTTTGCTAATCCATATATAACTTTAAAACCAGAATATGAAGCTGCTCAAATTCGTTTGTTTGGTGAAATGGCTGATAAAGGACTTATTTATAAAGGTAAAAAACCAGTTTATTGGTCACCATCTAGTGAATCTTCATTAGCTGAAGCAGAAATTGAATATCAAGATAAGCGTTCGCCATCTATTTATGTCGCATTTGATGTTAAAGATAGTAAAGGTATTGTTGCTGAAGATGCAAAATTCGTTATTTGGACTACTACGCCTTGGACATTACCATCTAATGTTGCAATCACAGTACATCCAGATTTAGTTTATGGTCAATATAATGTGAACGGTGACAAATACATCATCGGCAAAGACTTAGTAGCTAATGTTGCTGAAGCATTAGAATGGGACGAAGATGCCATTGAACTAGAAAAAGAATTCAAAGGTAGTGACTTAGAATACATCGAAACACAACATCCATTTGCTGATCGTGTGTCACTAGTGATTAATGGATTACATGTTACAACAGATGCTGGTACAGGGTGTGTTCATACGGCTCCTGGACACGGGGAAGATGACTTTATTGTAGGCCAAAAATATAACTTGCCTGTTATCAGCCCTGTAGATGATAAAGGCGTATTTACAGAAGAAGCTGGCCAATTTGAAGGTATGTTCTACGATAAAGCCAATAAAGAAATTACAGATTTATTAAAAGAGAATGGTTCATTATTGAAATTAGAATTCATGACACATAGTTACCCACATGACTGGCGTACTAAGAAACCTGTTATTTTCCGTGCAACTCCACAATGGTTTGCTTCTATTGATAAAGTACGTCAAGATATTTTAGATGCAATCGAAAATACACACTTTAAGGTTGATTGGGGTAGAACTCGTATTTACAACATGGTAAGAGACCGTGGCGAATGGGTTATTTCACGTCAACGTGTCTGGGGCGTGCCATTACCAGTATTTTATGCGGAAAACGGCGACATTATTATGACTAAAGAAACTGTTAATCATGTTGCAGATTTATTCCAAGAACATGGTTCAAATGTTTGGTTTGAGCGAGAAGCTAAAGATTTATTACCTGATGGATTCACACATCCAAGCAGTCCGAATGGTGTATTTACAAAAGAAACAGATATCATGGATGTTTGGTTCGATTCAGGGTCATCACATCGTGGTGTATTAGAAGAGCGTCCGGAATTATCTTATCCTGCTGATTTATATTTAGAAGGTAGTGACCAGTATCGTGGTTGGTTTAACTCCTCAATTACAACATCTGTTGCTACGAGAGGTATTTCACCATACAAAATGTTACTTTCACATGGATTCGTAATGGACGGCGAAGGTAAAAAAATGAGTAAATCATTAGGCAATGTCATCGTACCTGATCAAGTAGTAAAACAAAAAGGTGCAGATATTGCACGTCTTTGGGTAAGTAGTGTTGATTATTTATCAGATGTGCGTATTTCAGATGAAATTTTAAAACAAACTTCTGATGTATATCGTAAAATTAGAAATACACTAAGATTTATGTTGGGTAATTTAAATGATTATAATCCGTCAACAGATGCAGTCCCAGAATCTGATTTATTAGAAGTAGATAAATATTTATTAAATAGATTACGTGAATTTACTGCGAACACATTAGACAATTATGATAACTATGATTATTTAGATATATATCAAGAATTACAAAATTTCATTAACGTTGAACTAAGTAATTTCTATTTAGATTATGGTAAAGACATCTTATATATAGAAGAGCAAAATGCACATAAACGTCGTAGTATGCAAACTGTGTTATACCAAATTGTAGTAGACATGACGAAATTATTAGCACCTATTCTTGCACATACGTCTGAAGAAGTATGGTCACATATTCCACATGTAGAGGAAGAAAGTGTACATTTATCACGCATGCCTGAACGTGTCGCTGTTGATGCTGAATTCATGGAAAAATGGAATACATTTATGAAATTACGTGATGATGTGAACCGAGCTTTAGAAGTTGCACGTAATGAAAAAGTAATTGGAAAATCATTAGAAGCCAAAGTAGTAATCGGTAGTAATGATAACTTTGATGCAACTACGTTTTTACAACAATTTTCTGATTTACAACAACTATTCATTACTTCACAAGCAGAGGTAGTTGATAAAGTTGAAAATGGAGAAGCATATCAATACGGTGATATCCACATTGAACATGCTCACGGAGAAAAATGTGAACGTTGTTGGAATTATAGTGAAACATTAGGTTCTGTAGGCGAACTAGATAACTTATGCCCACGTTGTCAAGCAGTTGTTAAAACACTTGTTTAAATATTTATAAATGAAAATGCAGGAGCATGGCAATAACTGTATTAACAAAATATTCCACAGTTTTGTTCCAACATATTTGAATTGAATCAAGTTAAATTCGGTATGTATTTTAAACATTACAACATCGACTAATATTTTTGAATAACCTGAGACATCGTTGTGATGTCCCAGGTTTTCTTTTCTCTAATATAAAAAACTTAAGCGAGTTATTTAGCAAATCCAATTTTTAAATTAAAATGAGCATATTGAAATTTAAAATTGAACAATTCATATATAATGAATGCAATAAGTAATTAGAAAGGTGTTAAATATGTTCCATAACGAAAGTGCGCATTTTGTAAATGGCATTATATTAAATGTGAGAGACAAAGATGAAATGAAAAAATTTTATGGAGACATAATTGGATTAAATGTAGTGAATGAATCATATTCTACGATTCAATATGAGATTGGAAATCTAAATCACTTCATGACACTTAATCAAATAAATATAGGAAGAGAACCACTTGTTTCAGAAGCAGGTTTATTTCACTTAGCTATTAAATTACCAACAAAAACAGATTTAGCAGACCTACTTGTACAATTAAGTGAATATAAAATACCAATCAACGGTGGAGAACATGATATTTCAACTTCATTATATTTAGAAGATACTGAAGGAAATGGCTTAGAGTTTTATGTAGACAATCCAATTGATGAATGGTCTATTGAAAATGAAAAAGCAGTTTTAGAAACAAAACCATTAAATGTACCTAAATTATTAACATATGTCTCAGATGAGAAATGGCAAGGCATTCCTGATGACAGTATTATCGGATATATTAATTTAAAAACAATTCGGTTAAATAGAGTTAAACAATATTATAAAAATTACTTTGGTTTGGTACCATCTTCTGTAGAAACAGAGAGTGCAGTATATTTGGCTTCAAATGGTTATCATCAGCATCTTGTAGTGAATAATTGGCTATCAAGTGTTAAACGCATAGAAAATCATAAAACTTATGGTCTAGCATGCGTAGATTTTCACTTTCCAGAAACAACACATAAATTATTGACTGGTCCCGACGGAATTCAGTTTAGATTTAATTATTATTCTGTACTTTAAAATAATGTCTATTTGAATAATGCTTCAAAAAAATAACTTAATATTTGAACTGTAACTTTTTTTATAAGTTTGATTAGGATATAATGAGAGTTGTTGTAAAAATCGACCGCACGTAGAATAAATAGGAGGTACAGACATGAAACGTCAGTACTATATTGGTACTTCTATATTTATAACAATTGTTATACTTATATTAGATCAAATCACAAAATTTATAATAACTAAAACAATGCAAATTGGTGACTCATTTGAAGTAATCCCTAATTTTTTGAGCATCACTTCACATAGAAATAATGGTGCAGCATGGGGGATTTTAAGTGGAAAAATGGCTTTTTTCTATATCATAACTGTCATTATTCTAATTATACTCATTGTCTTTTTTATAAAAGAAGCGAAGCATAATTTATTGATGCAAATTGCTATAAGTTTATTGTTTGCTGGTGCTTTAGGTAACTTTATTGACCGTGTATTAAACGGTGAAGTTGTAGACTTTGTTGATACTTATATATTTAGTTATAATTTTCCAATATTTAACGTAGCTGATTCTAGTTTAACTATAGGCGTCGTTTTAGTAATAATCGCTTTGTTAAGGGATATGAGGACAGAAGAATAGGAGAGATAGTGTATGGAGTTTCATGAGTTTAACATAGAAGACCCAGCTAACGCAGGACAACGAATAGATAAACTTTTGCCTGAGTTTAATGCTGAATGGTCACGTACTCAAATGCAAGATTGGATTAAAGAAGGTTTAGTTAAAGTCAATGATAAAGTGATAAAATCCAATTATAAAACTAAGCTAAATGATAAAATTGTAGTAACTGAAAAAGAAATTGTTGAGGCAGATATTAAGCCAGAAAATCTTAATCTAAATTTTTATTATGAAGATGATGATGTCGCAATTGTTTATAAACCTAAGGGTATGGTAGTACATCCTTCCGCAGGTCATTATACAGGTACATTAGTAAATGGTTTAATGTATCAAATGAAAGACTTATCTGGTATAAATGGTGAAATACGTCCGGGAATTGTACATCGTATTGATAAAGATACTTCAGGTTTATTAATGATTGCGAAAAACGATATTGCACATCGTAGTTTAGTTGAACAATTGATAGATAAATCAGTCACGCGTAAATACATTGCATTAGTACATGGTAACATTCCACATGATTATGGTACTGTTGATGCACCTATTGGTCGAAATAAAAATGACCGTCAATCTATGGCTGTAGTCGATGATGGTAAAGACGCAATCACTCACTTTAATGTATTAGAACATTTTAATAAGTATACTTTAATAGAATGTCAGTTAGAAACAGGTCGTACCCACCAAATTCGTGTGCATATGAAATATATTGGTTATCCATTAGTAGGAGATCCAAAATATGGTCAGAAGAAAACATTAGATATTGGTGGTCAAGCATTGCATGCGGCAGTAATTGGTTTTGAACATCCAGTTACACAAGCTTACATTGAAAAGACTTCACCTTTACCAGATGATTTTGAACAACTTTTAAATGATATTCGTAAATCTGATAATTAATAAGGCTAAGTTATATGACAAATTGAAAGTTATACCATGATATTTGAATTGAAGCGATTGCTTTTACAAATCGAACTATATTCTAATATAGACTTGCAACGACATGTTATTCATGATAATATAATGACAGTTTAATAAAGAACGAACGTCTTTAATTGAAAGTCCAGAGAGGCTTCGAAGACATGTAATGAAAATAGAATATACAAACAAAGCATTTTAGTCACAAAAATAGCTAAAAGCCGTCGTAGTTTTATAGTAAACGCGATAAAAATCGTAATCACAGACACAAAATGGGTTATGATGGAGAAATCATCTGAAATTCAGAAATGTCTCTGCGTTTTGTTTGTAATATTTTATTATGCAACCTCATGTTTTCTGAAGATGTGAGGTTTTTTTATATCATTAAGATTAAGGTAGGTGCCCAAAATGTCAGAACGAGTGATTATGGATGAAGCAGCAATACAAAGAACAGTGACACGTATTGCACATGAAATCTTAGAATATAATAAAGGTACTGATGATTTAATTTTGTTAGGCATTAAAACAAGAGGGGCATTTTTAGCGCGACGAATACAACAAAAAATCGAACAAATTGAAGAAATCACTGTTCCAACAGGTACCATTGATATTACACAATTTAGAGATGATTTGGAACAGACAATAGATCAAGCTGCAGAACAAACGTATGAAATTGATGTCAATATAACAAATCAAGTCGTAATTATAGTGGATGATGTTTTATATACTGGACGCACAGTTAGAGCATCACTTGATGCAGTACTTCAATATGCAAGACCTAGAAAAATAGGGCTAGCAACACTTATCGATCGCGGTCATAGAGAACTGCCGATACGCGCAGACTTTGTTGGTAAAAACATACCTACTGCTAGAGAAGAAGCTGTCTCAGTTTTTCTTAGTGAAATAGATAATAGAAATGCAGTTGTAATTGAATAAATCAACACCTTTTAATTCAGTACGAGAGACTGAAAAAGGGAAGAGAATCATGTGGAAGTCAAAATTAAGTTTCAAAGCAACCACATTTCAAAATATAGTTATATTATATAAACCATATACTATAGATTCTCTCCATATCATCTAATCTTAATTTAAGCCTAGTATTCAAATAACAAACCTTACGCTTTAAGCAGTAATTTTGTTTGAATGAGCTAAATTTTGATTTGAGGATTGATACTTTTTAAGTCTCTTTACATGAAAACAATGTAAAGAGACTTTTTTTATGAGAGGAAGCGGAAAGTCATGGAAAATGAAACAATGTTTGAACGGACAGCTAAACCAGTATTAGATGTACGAGATAAACCTAAATTAGGACAATGGGCATTTTTAAGCACCCAGCATTTATTTGCAATGTTTGGATCGACTGTTCTCGTACCTTTTTTAACTGGATTACCCATATCATCTGCCTTACTAGCATCAGGCATAGGGACATTATTGTATATACTAATTACAAAAGCGAAAATACCAGCATATTTAGGTTCAAGTTTCGCATTTATCACACCAATCATAACTGGATTGAATTCACATGGCTTAGGTGACATGTTAGTGGCATTGTTTATGAGCGGTGTAATGTATGTGCTCATCGGATTAGCTATTAGATTAAGTGGAACAGGGTGGCTTATGCACTTACTCCCTCCTGTAGTTGTCGGACCTGTCATTATGGTGATTGGTTTGAGTCTGGCACCTACTGCGGTTAACATGGCAATGTTTGAAAATTCAGGGGATATGAAGGGTTATAACTTAAGTTATTTAATAGTAGCAATGATTACATTGCTTGTAACGATTATGGTTCAAGGATACTTTAAAGGTTTCTTGTCGCTTATACCTGTATTAATAGGCATTATAACGGGTTACATTGTTTCAATTTTTATGGGACTTGTTAATTTTAAACCTGTAGCCGAAGCAAAATGGCTTCAGTTTCCAGAGGTGTACCTGCCGTTTAAAGATTACACGCCATCATTTCATCTAGGTTTGGTGCTCGTTTTAATACCAATCGTTTTTGTTACGGTAAGTGAGCATATTGGACATCAAATGGTGATTAACAAAATCGTGGGACGAAATTTCTTTAAAGATCCAGGATTAGATAAATCCATTATTGGTGACGGTGTGTCAACAATGTTTGCAAGTATTATAGGTGGTCCTCCAAGTACAACTTACGGAGAAAACATCGGCGTATTAGCTATCACAAAAATTTATAGTATATATGTGATTGGAGGTGCTGCAGTCATAGCTATAATATTAGGATTTGTAGGCAAATTCACAGCATTGGTTTCATCTATACCAACACCTGTTATGGGAGGTGTATCGATATTACTTTTTGGAATTATTGCAGCAAGTGGTCTGAGAATGCTTGTAGAAAGTGAGGTTGATTTTGCAAGTAACCGAAATCTTGTCATTGCATCAGTCATACTAGTAATAGGTATTGGCAACCTCGTCTTCAACTTAAATGGGATAGGTATTAATTTAGAAATTGAAGGTATGGCATTAGCAGCACTAGCTGGTATTCTACTAAACTTAATTTTACCGCAAGAGATTGAAACAAATAGATAAATGTGTATTTCATTATTAGGAGGCTGAAAAAATGGATAATTTACTATCAATGGAACATCTAACTACAAATGAGATTTATGAACTAATCGAAATTGCGAGTGGTATTAAAAACGGATCGTTTAAACCACATAATTATGAAGACAAGTTTGTAGCAAATTTATTTTTTGAAAATTCTACGCGTACGAAAAGTAGCTTTTTAGTGGCAGAGCAAAAATTAGGATTAAAATTGATTGATTTTGAGACGAGCACGTCTTCAGTTCAAAAAGGTGAGAGCTTATACGATACGTGTAAAACATTAGAACAAGTAGGCGCAGATGTTTTAGTAATTAGACATTCAGATACAACATACTATAATGATTTAAATTCACTGAAGTTACCGATTATCAATGCAGGTGATGGAAGTGGACAGCATCCAACACAAAGTTTATTAGACCTTATGACAATATATGAAGAGTATGACACATTTAAAGATTTAAATATTTTAATATGTGGAGATATAAAAAACTCCCGTGTAGCGAGAAGTAACTTCCAAAGTCTAACAGCACTCGGTGCAAATGTTATGTTCTCGAGTCCTGAAGCGTGGAGAGATGACACTTTAGCAGCACCCTATGTTGATATAGATAAAGTGATAGATGATATAGACATTGTCATGTTACTTAGAGTACAGCACGAAAGACATGGAGATGAAGAAACATCAAATTTTGAAAATCAAAATTATCACGAAAACTTTGGTTTGACGAAAGATCGCTATAATCGATTGAAATCATCAGCAATCGTTATGCATCCAGCACCTGTCAATCGCGGTGTTGAAATTGATGATTGTTTAGTTGAAGCAGAAAAATCGCGCATCTTTAAACAGATGGAAAATGGCATGTATACACGAATGGCTGTCATTGAGTATATATTACAAACAAAGGAGGCAGAAATAAATGAAATTGCTAACTAATGCGAAAATCTTAGAAAATGGTGAACTTAAAACCACTTCTATCTTAATAGAAGGTAAAAATATAAAAAAAATTGCGTCAGATATAGAGGTAGATACCGATGTTGAAATCGTTGATTTAAAGGGGGATTTTGTTGCTCCAGGTTTAGTTGATGTACATGTACATTTAAGAGAACCAGGTGGTGAACATAAAGAAACAATTGCAACAGGGACTCAAGCAGCTGCAAGAGGAGGATTTACAACAGTTTGTCCAATGCCAAACACACGCCCTGTACCTGACTCTGTTGAAAATTTAGAGCGTTTAAACAAATTAATCGAAGAAAATGCACAAGTTAGAGTTTTACCATACAGTGCAATCACAGTTAGACAAGCAGGTAATGAACACGTTGATTTCGAAGCTTTAGCAAAGTTAGGCACATTTGCCTTTACTGATGATGGCGTAGGTGTACAACAAGCAAATATGATGTATGAAGCCATGCAACAAGCAGCAAAAGTAAATAAAGCAGTAGTTGCGCATTGTGAAGATAATAGTTTGATATATGGCGGTGCTATGCATGAAGGGGAACGTAGTAAAGCTTTAGGCATACCGGGCATACCTAATATTTGTGAAGCGGTACAAATTGCGAGAGATGTTCTGTTAGCTGAAGCAGCAGGGGCACATTACCATGTGTGTCATGTATCTACAAAAGAAAGTGTACGAGCTATAAGAGATGCTAAAAAAGCAGGTATTCATGTAACAGCAGAAGTGACACCACATCATTTATTATTAACTGAAGAGGATGTGCCTGGCGATGATGCAATCTATAAAATGAATCCTCCTTTAAGAAGTAAAGAAGATCGAGCGGCGCTAATCGAAGGATTGTTAGATGGGACAATAGATTGCATTGCTACAGACCATGCACCACATGCGAAAGAAGAAAAAGCACAGCCGATGACAAAAGCACCTTTTGGCATCGTTGGCAGTGAAACAGCATTTCCATTATTGTATACAAACTTTGTAAAAAATGGTGATTGGTCATTGCAACAATTGGTTGACTATTTAACAATCAAGCCATCTCAAATATTTGATTTACCTTATGGAAGATTAGAAGAAGGTGGTTTGGCTGACCTTACTGTCATTAATCTAGAAGAAGAGAAAGAGATTAGGGCAGAAGATTTTGCATCTAAAGGAACCAATACACCTTTTATAGGCGAAAAAGTATTCGGTACTCCAGTATTAACATTGGTAGAAGGTGAAGTTAAATTTAAGGAGGAAAAGTAATGTTGCAAAAACGCTATTTAGTTTTAGAAGATGGAACATATTACGAAGGTTATCCATTGGGTTCAGATCATTTGACGAAAGGTGAAATAGTATTCAATACTGCTATGACTGGATATCAAGAAACGATATCAGATCCATCATACACAGGACAAATTATTACATTTACCTATCCATTGATAGGAAACTATGGAATTAATCGAGATGATTTTGAATCATTGATACCAACATTGAGTGGTGTTGTTGTTAAAGAAGCGAGCACTTATCCGAGTCATTTTCGCATGCAAAAAACATTCCACGAAGTGTTAAAAGACTATGATATACCAGGTATTTCTGGCGTGGATACACGTAGTATTACTCGAAAAATTAGAAACTATGGTGTTTTAAAAGCAGCTTTTACAGATAATAAGGCAGATATTCCGCAATTGTTAGAAGAGTTGAAGGTCATTGAATTACCTAGAGATGAAGTGAAAACAGTGTCTACTAAGACACCATATGTGTCTACTGGCTATGACTTAAGTGTTGTATTAGTAGATTTTGGTAAAAAACAAAATATTGTAAGGGAACTTAATTTACGTGGTTGTAATGTTACAGTTGTGCCTTATGATTCCACGGCAGAAGAAATTATTAGAATGTCACCAGATGGTGTGATGTTATCAAATGGGCCTGGTGATCCAGAAGAAGTCAAAGTTGCAATTAATATGATTAATGGCATTTTAGGAAAAATTCCTTTCTTTGGCATTTGCTTAGGTCATCAATTATTTGCACTTTCACAAGGAGCTACATCGTTTAAAATGAAATTTGGACATAGAGGTGCAAATCATCCTGTGAAAGATTTAAAAACTGGAAAAATAGCATTAACAAGCCAAAATCATGGTTATGCAATTGATAAAGATTCATTAGTTAATACACCATTAGAAATAACACATGTAGCGATTAATGACGGTACAGTTGAAGGGTTAAGACACCAATCATTACCTGCATTTTCAGTTCAATATCATCCTGAAGCAAATCCTGGACCGACAGATTCAAATTATTTGTTTGATGAATTTATTAAAATGATGCATGACTTTAAAGAAAAGGAGCTTTTGACAAATGCCTAAACGTAACGATATTAAAACAATTTTAGTTATAGGATCTGGACCGATTATTATAGGTCAAGCTGCAGAGTTTGATTATGCAGGTACGCAAGCATGCTTAGCATTACGAGAAGAAGGTTATCGTGTTATATTAGTAAATTCAAATCCAGCGACGATCATGACGGATAATGAGATTGCTGACAAAGTCTATATTGAACCTTTAACGCATGATTTTATTGCACGCATTATTCGTAAAGAACAACCTGATGCTTTACTTCCAACTTTAGGTGGCCAAACAGGGCTTAATATGGCAATTCAATTACATGATAGCGGCGTATTAGAAGCGAACAATGTACAATTACTTGGTACAAAACTAGCGTCTATTCAACAAGCGGAAGATAGAGAATTATTCAGAGACTTAATGAATGAGCTAGATGTTCCCGTTCCAGAAAGTGATATCGTAAATACTTTAGAACAGGCGTTTGAATTTAAAGAAGTGGTAGGATATCCATTAATTGTGAGACCTGCTTTCACTATGGGAGGTACTGGCGGTGGCATTTGCCATAATGATGAAGAATTCAGACAAGTGGTAACGAATGGCTTACATTACAGTCCTGCAACACAATGTTTAATAGAAAAATCAATCGCAGGTTTTAAAGAGATTGAATATGAAGTGATGCGAGATAAAAATGATAATGCCATTGTTGTTTGTAACATGGAGAATATAGATCCAGTCGGTATACATACAGGGGATTCGATTGTAGTAGCACCTAGTCAAACTTTATCAGATGTTGAATATCAAATGTTACGTGATGTGTCGTTAAAAGTGATTCGTGCTTTAGGCATTGAAGGTGGCTGTAATGTACAACTGGCATTAGACCCACACTCAATGAAATATTATATTATTGAAGTGAATCCACGTGTTTCACGTTCATCAGCTTTAGCTTCAAAGGCTACAGGCTATCCGATTGCAAAATTAGCTGCCAAAATAGCGATAGGTTTATCTTTAGATGAAATGCTGAATCCAATAACTAAAACGTCTTATGCTGCATTTGAACCTACGTTGGACTATGTTATAACAAAAATTCCACGTTTTCCGTTTGATAAGTTTGAAAAGGGTGAACGTGTGCTAGGTACACAAATGAAAGCAACTGGTGAGGTAATGGCGATTGGTCGAACATATGAAGAGTCATTATTGAAAGCGATTCGTTCACTTGAATATGGTGTACATCATTTAGGCTTACCAAATGGTGAAACATATGATTTAGATTATATAAAAGCGCGTATACAAGACCAAGATGATGAGCGTTTATTCTTTATAGGAGAAGCTATTAGACGAGGTACATCTTTAGAAGAAATACACGAAATGACTAAGATTGATTATTTCTTCTTAAATAAATTCCTACACATCATTGATATAGAGCATGATTTAAAAGAACACAAAGGGGATATAGACTATTTAAAATTTGCTAAGAGTTATGGTTTTAGTGATCGAATTATTGCACATCGTTTTGATATGTCAGAATCTGAAGTTTATAATTTAAGAAAACAACATAATATTTCACCAGTATATAAAATGGTAGATACTTGTGCTGCAGAATTTGAATCTGCTACACCATATTACTATGGCACATATGAACAAGAAAATGAGTCAATCGTCACTGAAAAAGAGAAAATATTAGTTTTAGGTTCAGGACCAATTAGAATCGGCCAAGGTGTAGAATTTGATTACGCAACTGTGCATGCTGTTTGGGCAATTCAGCAAGCTGGTTATGAAGCCATTATCGTCAATAATAATCCTGAAACAGTATCTACAGACTTCTCAATTTCAGACAAATTATATTTTGAACCACTAACAGAAGAAGATGTAATGAATATTATAAATATTGAACAACCAAAAGGTGTAGTAGTTCAGTTTGGTGGTCAAACTGCGATTAATTTAGCAGATAAAATTGAAAAGTATGGTGTGAAAATTTTAGGTACATCACTTGAAGATCTGAACCGTGCTGAAGATCGTAAAGAATTTGAGGCGCTGTTACATAAGATTGATGTGCCTCAACCTAACGGTAAAACAGCAACTTCAGCTGAAGAAGCGCTCAAAAATGCACGTGCAATCGGTTATCCTGTAGTAGTTAGACCATCATATGTATTAGGTGGACGTGCTATGGAAATCGTATATAACGATGAAGAGTTAACCAATTATATGAACCAAGCAGTGAAAGCGAGTCCGGATCATCCTGTATTAGTTGATAGATATCTCACAGGTAAAGAAATAGAAGTCGATGCTATCTCAGATGGTGAAACGGTAATTATACCTGGGATTATGGAACATATTGAACGCGCTGGTGTTCATTCAGGTGATTCGATTGCAGTATATCCTCCACAAACCTTGACACAAGAAGAGCTTAAAACACTAGAAGATTATACAATTCGCTTAGCGAAAGGCCTAAATATCATAGGTTTAATCAATATACAATTTGTCATTGCACATGATGGTGTATATGTTTTAGAAGTGAACCCTCGTGCGAGTCGTACAGTTCCTTTCTTAAGTAAAATTACGCATATACAAATGGCACAGTTGGCCATGCGTGCAATTATAGGTGAACAACTTACAGATTTAGGATATCGCGAAGGTGTTCAACCATATAGTGAAGGTGTCTTTGTCAAAGCACCGGTATTTAGTTTTAATAAATTGAAAAATGTAGATATCACATTAGGACCTGAAATGAAGTCAACTGGAGAAGTCATGGGCAAAGATTCAACTTTGGAAAAGGCTTTATATAAAGGTTTGACAGCAAGTGGTATGGAAGTTAAAGATTATGGCACGGTATTGATGACTGTAAGTGATAAAGACAAAGATGAAATTGTGAATATCGCAGCTCGTTTAAATGAAGTCGGTTATAAAATATTAGCTACTGAAGGTACTGCTAAAAAATTAGAAAATAACCATATAACTGCAGAAACTGTAGGGAAAATTGGCGGAGAAGACGATTTATTATCACGTATACAAACGAATGATGTGCAAATTGTGATTAATACAATGACAAAAGGAAAAGAAGTTGAACGTGATGGTTTCCAAATTAGACGTGCCTCTGTAGAAAATGGTGTACCTTGTCTAACTTCATTAGATACAGCGGAAGCATTAACATCGGTTATAGAAAGTATGACTTTTACAATGAAAAATATGTAAAATTTAGTTTCCAATGTTAAGAAAACTAAAACAATTGTTTATGTTTAAGTGAAAATTATGAAATTGGCAGTAGATGGCTAGGACGAAAAATGGTTTCATAAATTTTTCTCCTAGTTGTCCTTGTCAGGGTGAAAAATTTAAAAATATCATTGCTGTCATATGCCTTTACGTGCTTGGCAAATATAATGAAAAAGATACTATGAGAGGCGATATATATGCAAAATAATCTACCAATCATTGCTTTAGATTTTGATTCAGCAGAAGCAGTTGAACAATTCTTAGATCAATTTGATGAACCTTTATTTGTCAAAGTCGGGATGGAACTTTTTTATCAAACTGGTCCGTCATTAATCACTAATATTAAAAAACGTGGTCATCGCATATTCTTAGATTTAAAATTACATGATATTCCTAACACTGTTGGCAAAGCAATGGAAGGCTTAGGTAAATTAGATGTCGATTTAGTAAATGTACATGCGGCTGGTGGTTCAGAAATGATGAAACGCGCCTTAGAAGGCATTAAAAAACATAATAATGATATTAAAATTATTGCAGTGACACAATTAACGTCAACTACAGAAATAATGTTACATGATGAACAAAATATCCAAAGTACAATGGATGAAGCAGTTTTGAATTATGCGCGTTTAGCCAAATTATCAGGTTTAGATGGCGTTGTATGTTCACCACTGGAGGCAAAATTATTAACACGAGAATTGGGTGAAGATTTCTTGAAAGTGACGCCAGGCATTCGACCGGAAAATACTTCCTCCGATGATCAGCAACGTGTTACGACACCAGAAAAGGCAAGCATTTTTGGTGCTACACATATTGTTGTAGGGCGACCAATCACGCAGAGTGAAACTCCGGTTAAGAGTTACCAAAAAATTAAAGAAAGTTGGTTGAAATCAAATGACTAAATCAATTGCACAAGCATTGTTAGACATAAAAGCTGTATCATTATCTCCCAATGATCCGTTTACTTGGAGTTCAGGCATTAAATCACCAATATATTGTGATAATCGCGTTACATTAGGTTTTCCAGATGTACGTAATCATATTAGAGATGGTCTACAAGCATTGATTGAATCACATTTTAAAGATATTGAAGTTATATCAGGTACTGCAACAGCCGGTATACCGCATGCAGCTTATGTCTCAGAAGTGATGAACTTACCGATGAACTATGTTCGATCAAAAAGTAAAAGCCATGGTAAACAGAATCAAATTGAAGGCGCATCAAGTGAAGGGAAAAATGTAGTAGTTATAGAAGATTTAATATCTACAGGTGGTTCTTCAATAACTGCAGTAGAAGCATTGAAAGCTGCTGGTGCAAATGTCATTGGTGTAGTAGCGATCTTTACTTATGGTTTGAAAAAAGCAGACGAACAATTTGCACAAGCTGGAGTTCCTTTCTATACATTAAGTAATTATAATGAATTAATTGAAGTTGCAAGAGAAAATGGAGAAATTTCTGAAAATGATATTACTACATTAGTTGATTGGAGAGATAACTTGTCATAAAATGTTAAGTGGAGGGGATGTTATGACAAAAGACTCGAAAGTAGCCTATAATCATTTTGCTCATTTAAATAAATTCCTCAAAAAATCAGAAGACTATAGAGCACAATCAACTTCAGAAGACGAAAATAAATGGGTATTTAACGCTACAGAATCAAATATTTATAAAAAATCCAAATCAAACCTTAAGCAAAAAGGCCATATTAAATAACCATTATTTGTAAATATATTGTGGAAATTTGAAATAACGCAAAAAAATTATGTAATTATATTGATTAGAAAATGCTTAAAAGACTTTTATATATTGATAAAAGGTCTTTTAGGCATTTTTTAATATGTAAATACATTTTTGTTCATAATTAGTTCACAAAGTAGGTTTTAAATAATAAATATCATATGAAATTCCAAGATAGAAAGGAATGAATGAATTTGAAACATAAAAAATTTGATATTGTTGCACTATTTTTACTCATTGGTGTGTTTATGGCGGCTTTAGACAACGGTATTATTAGTGCAGCGTTAACTACAATAAATCAATCCTTTGAAATTTCAGCACAAATGGGATCATGGGGAATAACGATTTATACATTAGGTATGGCTGTAACCACACCTATAGCAGGTAAACTTGCTGATATGTATGGCCGTAAAAAAATATTTATAATTGAAGTGATTTTATTTGGTTTTGGATCATTGTTAGTTGCATTAAGTCCTAATTATACGTTCTTTATCATTGCACGTTTAATTCAATCGTTTGGTGGTGGCGGTTTATTTGTAATCGCTAGTTCACATATCATTTCTACATATACCAAAGAAAAGCAAGGTAGTATGCTTGGTGGATTAGGAGCAATGAATGGTATTGCTTCGGTATTAGGACCAAATATTGGAAGTTTATTAATTAATGTAAGTGGTACATGGCATTGGTTATTCTTGATCAATGTCCCAGTGGCAATAATGATTGTCATTTTTATGATGATTAAAATGCCAGAAACACAAGAAAAAGTTAAAACCAAAATTGATAAATATGCCATCATTGTATTTTCATTTTCAACGTTATTAATGATGTTTGCGATTAATAATATACAAACTGGTAATATTGCTAATAGTATACTCAGTTTTTCGGTGATTGGTTTATTTGTATTGGCTATGATTGGCTATGGTATTTTAATTTTAGTGGAATATAAAAATGAAGCGACTGATATAGATGCTTTCTTACCTTTTTATTTACTGAAAAAGCCAGCTTTTTCAGTGGTATTGATTATGGGCGTTTTATCTGGGATGTTAATTGGATCAATTATTTTCATTCCTTCATTTGTTGAAAACGTATTGCATGTTAAAGCTGCTAACAGTGGATATTGGATGACGCCCTTGGCATTAGCTTCAGGTGTAGGCGCATCAATGGGTGGAAAGATTGTAGATAAAAAAGGTCCTATATTTGCATTAGTGATTGCAAGTATCATTAGTATGATTGGCTATGGTGGTTTAGCCTTTTTAACTTATTCAACTATGCCATTTCTAGTATTTTCAATAATTGCAGGCTTAGGCTTTGGTTTTACTATTGGCGCACCAATGACTGTATTAGCAACTAAGTCAGCACATTCAGCTAAAAATAATAGTACAGTTATTGGAACATTATCAGTTTCTAGACAAGTCGGAATTACTATTGCACCGACAATGTTTACGACATTTATTCAATTCGGATATAGCCAAATGGGGAGTAAAATTAAAGAAAGTATAAATTCAGCCCATTTTGGACTCAAAGACATACCAGTTTCTTTAATGAACATAATGGAGCATCGTTCAGGTAATCTTACTAAAATATTAGGGCAAGTAAATCAAATTTCTAACGATACATTAAGACGTGCAATCACAAATGGTATTGAAGATGCAACACATCTTGCGTATATGCCAATATTTTTAACTGCAGTTATTGCATCTTTTATCATCTTGTTACTTGTTACGCTTTTTAGAAAAGAATTTAAATAAAGTGAAAATTTAGCAAGTGAGTAAATGGTATAGATTTTTTATAGAAGTTTCGGTTAACTTCAAAAACAAAAACGCAGAAACGTAGATAAGATTATATTGTCTACGTTTCTGCGTTATTTGAATGTTGCTATATGAAAACGACTGAAATCATTCACGATTTGAAATGATTAAAAAGAAATGTGATAAAGTTGTTATATAAAAATTATTAACGAATCATAATTTTAATGATGATAAAGCCAATGAGTATCACTAAAGCTGCAATAAGTAACGGTATAATATAATAAAGCATGAAATACCTCCAATTGTATTTGTATTTATTTTAACTATAAATATTCAAAAGTAAAATGATTTTATTGTTTTAAGCCGTCAAAGTTTTCAATAACACACGCTTTAGAAATTAATGTTGCAAACTACACTAAGTGGTATATTGAAATAGGTTGTGTTACATTTGCAATTATACTATGTAACAACAAATAATGTTATATTTTCAATTAATTTGGTTTTTAATTCAATTTGTGAGAAAAAAACGCATTTGTAAAATCAAAACGAAGCATGATTTGAATACGCTTTTCTAGCTTACCTTAATTAAATTTATATTATCAAATGTAAGGGGAAATGATATGAAGTTTGTGAAACAACTACTAAAAAACCATACAAAAAATGTTATTGTCTGTTTAATTGGTGCGTTTGTGAGTGCGATCGCAGTTAATTCATTTATATTAGAATCTAATTTAGGTGATGGGGGTACAGTTGGTATGTCATTGGCATTAAAATATGCATTTGGCTTTTCACCTGCTATATCCTCTTTAATTATAAATACATTGGTCATTATTGTAGGATGGCGTTTTTTGAGTACCAGAACAGCAGTATATACTTTTATTGCCAATACAGCGATATCTATCTTTTTAGATTTAACTGAAAACTTTAAAACAGGTATTGATAATTTTGTAATAAATGCTTCTTTTGGAGGGGTATTAGTAGGTGTAGGTATAGGATTAGTAATTACTTCTGGGGGCGTGATAGGGGGTACATCAGTCATTGCTAAGATGTTAAATAAATATTTTGACATCAAAACATCACAAGGTATTTTTGTTTTAGATGCTCTGGTTGTCTTATCCTTTTTATTTGTCTTACCATTAGAAAATGTCTTGTTTACTGTAATTATGATATTTATCACTGAACGTGCAACTGCATTTATTATTGAAGGATTCTATCCTAAAAAAGCAGTTACTGTGATATCAAGTAAAAATGAGATAATTAGTGATGAAATCAATAGTTTTACAGGTAGAGGCTCGACACTTTTAAAAGGGAAAGGTGGTTATGGTAAACATGAAACAAGTATGTTGTATGTTGTAGTGCCACAATCACAAGTGACCAGAGTTAAAAAGCTTGTAAATGAGGTAGATGAAAATGCCTTTTTAGTTATTCATGATGTGAGAGATGTATTAGGAAACGGATTTATGAATTTATCTTAATTATAGATCTTTATAGGTGCTATGCTTCAAATTATTTGTTAATTGCTAATTTAATTCGTTCGATTTTTTTAAGAATTTGTTTTATTCTATATTTAAGATGTTTTAAGGAGGCAATTTAATGGCAATTCCAAAAATAACGACATTTCTTATGTTTAATGGACAAGCAGAGGAAGCAATCAATCTGTATGTAGAAGCATTTGAAGATGCAGAAATATTAACGATGGTTAAATATGAAGAAGATGATAAAGAACCTACTGGTGCAGTGCAACATGCTATCTTTCGTTTGAAAGATCAAGTTTTTATGGCGATTGATAATATGAATGGTGTCGATGTGGACATGAATCCAGCAATGTCATTATATGTTACGGTAGACAGTCCATTAGAAATGGAAAGATTATTTAGTAAATTAAAAAGTGGTGGGGCAATTTTAATGCCTAAAACTGAAATGCCACCATTTAGAGAATTTACATGGATTGTAGATAGATTTGGCGTTAATTTTCAACTCGCGTTACCAGAAAAAAAATAAATATTAAAAAGGCTAAGATTAAGCATCGTACACATGTTGTGTGTACTAATTGCTCATAATCTTAGCCTTGTTTTTAATTTATAGGGACATGGTTACTACAACTTTAAAGTATTTTATGTTTATGATGTCACTTTCATTTTTTGAATATGGTCGTAATCAGGTGTAGCATAGAGTGTTTTTTGATGATCATATGTTACAAACCCTGGTTTTGCACCAGAAGGTTTATGAACGTGTTTAATTTCAGTGTAATCTACTGGTATTTGACCAGAATTACCAGCTTTTGAATAATAGCCAGCCAGCATAGCCGCTTCTTTTATGGTATTTTCACTAGGTGCATCATTTAAGATCACCACATGAGAACCAGGAATGTCTTTTGTATGAAACCACAAATGCTGTTTGCTTGCCTTTTTATTTGTTAAATAATCATTTTGCTTATTATTCTTTCCTACAAGCATAGTATCTCCGTCACTTGAGACATATTCCTGTAATTGAATGGAAGGTTTCTTTTTCTTATTTTTTTGTTTGCGTTGTTTCATATAGCCCTGTTCGGCAAGTTCTTCTCTAATGTCATCAATATCTTCCACGGATATATGTGTAAGCTGTTGTTCTATATTTTCAAAATATGTGATGTTTTCTTTAGTTAAATCAATTTGACGTGTTAATTCATGTGCACGTGTTTTCAATTTATTATATTTTTTATAATACATTTGGGCATTTGTTGCTGGTGATTTTGTGGTATCTAAAGGAATGGTTACTTCATTACCATCATAATAATTAGTAGTCGTCAGATACTCATCACCTTGTTTAATTCTATAAATATTGGCAGTGATTAATTCACCAAATAATTGTTGTACTTCTTTATCTTTAGTACCTTCTTGTTCATCGATTAGTTTACTTAATTTATTTTGATATTTATGCAACTGTTGCTGTACAAATTTAACTAAATCATTTGCACGTTGTTTTACGCGTTCTCTTTCGCCTCTGGCATCATAATATCTATCTAATAAATCATGTAAAGAATCATATTCAACCATATCATCGTAAAACTGATTTAAATGCATGAAGTAGAAATCTTCTTTTCCTGTTTCATGATTTTTATGAAAAACAGGGGTAGGTAATTCCTTTGTCTCATTCATTACAGAATCAAATGCCTCTGGTAACGTTTCAGTTGTCATAAATTGTTTGCGATTGACGATTTCGTTCGTAATTAAAGGACTAAAGCCTTCAAATTGATTTAATAGCTGTCTAGCGATTTTTCCACTATTGAAATCAATGAATTTTAAAGCTTCTGTACCTGTAATATCATATGGATTTGTTTTATTTTGCGTAGGAGGTGCTTCGTATTGAAACCCAGGCATTACTGTACGATATTGATTTGTATTAGGCGTCAAATGTTTAAAACCTTCAATAATCTTGCGTTGATCATCTACTAATATTAAATTACTGTGTTTCCCCATTATTTCTAAAATAACTGTACGGTAAGTGGTATCACCAATTTCATCTTTACTGTGTATATCTATTTCTACACGTCTATCATTTCCAATTTGTCTTATTGCTTTAATAAAACCACCCTCTAAATGTTTACGAAATACTCTTGCAAACATTGGTGGTTCAAATGGATTATCGTATTTTTTATCTGTTAAATGCATTCTAGCAAAACTAGGATGGATCGAGAGTAGAAGTTGATGGTTTTTACGATTTTGACGTATTACCATGATGATTGTATCGTTTTCAGGTTGATTGATTTTATGAATTCTACCATCAACGAGAAATTGTAAAGATTCTACCATTTTTCGTGTAAATAAACCATCGTATGCCATTACTATCAGCCACCTTATTTTTAGTCATTCATCATATTGTAACATGATGAAAAGATTTGGTCATGAGCAAAGATTGTTTGAACGTATGCTATACAACCAAACGCTCATTATGGTATCATAGTTTAATAATAGAAGAATAGCTTAGAGAGGTAGTAAGGCATGGATAATGAGAAAGGTTTGTTGATTGTACTTTCTGGACCTTCTGGTGTAGGAAAAGGTACAGTTAGAAAAAAAATATTTGATGACCCAACCACATCTTATAAATATTCTATCTCGATGACGACACGTAATATGCGTGAAGGTGAAGTCGATGGTGTAGATTATTTCTTCAAAACAAAATCAGAGTTTGAAGCATTAATTAAACAAGATCAATTTATAGAATATGCAGAGTATGTGGGTAATTATTATGGTACACCGGTGCAATACGTAAAAGATACTATGGACCAAGGACATGACGTATTTTTAGAAATTGAAGTAGAAGGTGCCAAACAAGTTCGTAAAAAGTTCCCTGATGCATTATTTATTTTTCTAGCACCACCAAGTTTAGATCATTTACGTGAACGTTTAGTAGGACGTGGTACTGAGTCTGATGAAAAAATTCAAAGTAGAGTACTCGAAGCTCGTAAAGAAGTTGAAATGATGAATTTATATGATTATGTTGTGGTTAATGATGAAGTTGAATTAGCTAAGCAACGTATTCAATCTATTGTTGAAGCTGAGCATTTGAAAAGGGAAAGAATTGAAGCAAAATATAGAAAAATGATATTGGAGGCAAAAAAATAATGTTATATCCACCATTAAATGATTTAACATCAAAAATCACATCAAAGTATTTAATCGCTACGACTGCTGCTAAACGTGCACGTGAGTTAGACGAGCATCCAAATAGTACGCTATTAAGCAAATATAATTCTGAAAAATCAGTGGGAAAAGCATTGGAAGAAATTGCTGGCGGCGAAATTTATCCTGAAACTACTAAATAACACTTTCTAAGCGAATATTGAATAATATAATTTTATAATTTTGAAAAGTACACCGGGTTAATGATGTGCACTTCAAAAGTCGGACGCATGCGATGACTTTGAGGTTTCATAGCCAAGGTGTGCTTTTTTAATTTGGACATTAATTTGTGTATAATAAGCAGTAACCATATTTATACTTAAAGCAATATAGCTAAAATATTAAAAGTTAATTTAACTAATGAAAATGAAAACATGCTATGTAATCCTATACATTAAACTAATGCGGAATAAAAACATTTGTCTATATTTAGTTATATTGAAGATTAAATATATAAACTACTATGTTAAACCATTAATAGAAAGATATAAATTATTTGGAGGAGAACTACGATGAAAAATATATTACTTGCTGTAACTGGTGGTATCGCTGCGTATAAAGCAATAGATTTAACGAGTAAACTCACACAGGCTGATTATAATGTCAGAGTGATGTTAACAGACCATGCACAAGAGTTTGTAACTCCTTTAGCTTTTCAAGCCATCGGTAGAAATCCTGTTTATACGAGCACTTTTAAAGAACACAATCCAGAAGAAATTCAACATGTAGCTTTAGGAGATTGGGCAGATGCAATTGTAGTTGCACCGGCAACTGCAAATATAATCGCTAAACTAGCAAACGGTATTGCTGATGACATGGTTACATCAACGCTATTAGCTACAGAAACACCTAAATTTATCGCTCCAGCAATGAATGTACATATGTATGAGAATAAAAGAACGCAACATAATTTAGCAACGTTAAGTTCAGATGGTTATTATTTCTTAGAACCTGGTGAAGGTTTCTTAGCATGTGGCTACGTTGCAAAAGGTAGAATGGAAGAACCTTTGCAAATTGTAGAAAGGCTAAATCAATATTTTCAACACAACATATCAACACCCAAAAATAGTAGATTTAACGGTATGAAAGCTTTGGTGACTGCTGGACCAACCATAGAAGAACTAGATCCAGTTCGTTATTTATCCAATCGCTCATCAGGTAAAATGGGATATGCGCTAGCAGAATCTTTAGCTCAAAGAGGGGCGAACGTGACACTTATATCTGGTCCAACCAAGCTAACACCACCGAAAAATGTGGAAGTCATACAAGTAGAAAGTGCACAGCAGATGTTTGAAGCGGTTAAAACACGATTCGAGAACATGGATATTGTCTTTAAATCTGCAGCAGTATCAGATTATGCTCCAACAGAATTATTAGAGCATAAACTAAAAAAACAACAAGGTGATTTGACGGTTACTTTTAAACGCACACCCGATATTTTAAAATATTTGGGAGAACATAAAGGTAATCAATTTTTAGTTGGTTTTGCAGCAGAAACACAAAACATTGAAACATATGCTCAAAAAAAATTAAAAAGTAAAAACGCAGATGTCATTATAGCGAATAATGTTGGAGATCGCACAATTGGGTTTAGCTCTGATGATAATGCATATACAATGTACTATAAAAACGGTGAAACTATAGCGTTAGGAAAACACAAAAAAGTCATATTAGCGGAGCATATACTAGATAGTTTAGAAACAAGGTGGCAATAAAATGATAGCAAAAGTAATCGTAGATATCCCATCTAAAAGTGTTGACTTTACATTTGATTATTTAATTTCACAAAAATTTCAAGCGATGATTGAAGTTGGTATGCGTGTAATTGTACCTTTTGGACCGAGAACGATACAAGGTTATGTCATGGACATCACTAAGCAACCTGACACTGATATGGATATATCAAAATTAAAAGAAATAAAAGAGATACAAGATATTAAACCTGAATTAACGAAAGAATTAATACAACTTACAGACTGGTATCATACTTATTTTGTTACAAAGCGAATTTCTATGTTAGAGGTTATGCTTCCAAGTGCAATCAAAGCTAAATATACCAAAGTTTTTGCAGTTGAAGATGCTGAAGCTATACCAGAAAAGTTATTAAAACGATTTGACTCGGAAGGGCATTATGCATATAAAGAAGCACAAAAAAATGAAGACTTAACTCTAATTGCACCATTCTTAAAGCAAGGTGCAATTCTTGAAGATACCATTTTATCTCAAAGTTTAAAGAAAAAGAAACAACGTGCAGTGCGCATCGTCGAAGGTTTTGATTATGATATGGTATTAGGCTCTTTAGAAAAATCAAAAAAGCAATATGAATTATATGCATATTTAATCGATGAAAGTCATCACGTTGTTTTTTTAAAGCAATTAGAAGAAATGGGCTTTTCAAAATCTAGCATTGAGACATTAGCTCGTAAAGGTTTTATTGAGAAATATGATACAACTGTAGAGCGCGATCCTTTTGCGACGCGAGTATTTGAACAAGATCAAAAGCAACAACTTACGCAAGAACAACAAGAAGCATATAATGCCATACTTGAGACGATTAATAAAAGTGAACAACGGACATTTTTATTACACGGCGTGACGGGTTCTGGAAAGACTGAAGTTTACTTACAAACCATAGAAAAAGTACTCAATCAGGACAAACAAGCGATGATGTTAGTACCGGAAATTGCACTCACACCCCAAATGGTATTAAGATTTAAACAAAGATTTGGGGACGAAGTTGCAGTTTTACATTCAGGGTTATCTAAGGGCGAACGTTATGATGAATGGCAAAAAATTAGAGATGGTAAAGCGAGTGTGAGCGTTGGTGCTCGTTCCAGTGTGTTTGCCCCTTTTAAAGATTTAGGTATGATTATTATTGATGAAGAGCACGAGTCTTCGTATAAACAAGAGGACTATCCAAGATACCATGCTAGAGATATTGCACAATGGCGCAGTCAATATCATCAATGTCCTTTAGTATTAGGCAGTGCCACGCCAAGTTTAGAGACATATGCACGTGCAACTAAAGGTGTTTATGAACTTTTATCATTACCTCATAGAGTGAATCAACAAGCTTTGCCAGAAGTGAACATCGTAGATATGCGTGCTGAACTTGCATCTGGAAATCGTTCTATGTTTTCAGAAGATTTGCGTCATGCGATTCAAGAGCGGTTAGATAAAAAAGAACAAGTTGTTTTATTTTTAAATAGACGTGGCTATGCGTCATTTATGTTGTGTCGTGATTGCGGTCATGTACCTCAATGTCCTAATTGTGATATTTCTCTAACATATCATAAATCAACGGATCAATTGAAATGCCATTATTGTGGTCATCAAGAAATCCCTCCCAATAAGTGTCCTAACTGTGAAAGTGAACACATTAGACAGGTTGGTACGGGTACGCAAAGAGTTGAAGAATTATTACAAGAAAATTTTCAGGAAGCAAAGATTATTCGTATGGATGTTGATACTACTTCTCGAAAAGGTGCACATGAACAATTATTAGATGACTTTGGTTCAGGTAAAGGGGATATTTTACTGGGGACACAAATGATAGCGAAAGGTTTAGACTTTCCAAACATTACATTAGTTGGCGTATTAAATGCTGATACGATGTTGAATTTGCCTGACTTTAGAGCTAGTGAGCGTACATATCAATTGTTGACACAGGTTTCAGGACGTGCAGGCCGCCATGAAAAAGAGGGGCAAGTGATCATACAAACGTATAATCCTGATCATTATGCAATTAAAGATGTTCAAGATAATGACTATCATTCTTTTTTTGAAAAAGAAATGAATTATAGAAAGTTAGGTAAATACCCGCCATACTTCTTTTTAATTAATTTTACGATTGCACACAAAGATATGAAAAAAGTAATGGAAGCTTCTAAACATATACACAAAATATTGTTACAACATTTATCAGATAAGGCATTAGTGTTAGGCCCTTCTCCAGCAGCTTTATCACGAATTAATAATGAATACCGCTTTCAAATATTAATTAAATATAAAAGCGAACCTTCATTACACGAAGCGCTAAAATATTTAGATGATTTTTATCATGATCAATATTTAAAAGACAAATTATCACTGAAGATTGACATTAATCCTCAAATGATGATGTAGGTCACTATTAAATGTGGTTTAACCGTAGTGTTTAAAAACCTGTTGTTTAGCGATTAAGTTACAGTTTAGATAATTAATATTTTTCTTTTTTAAAATGGGGTCTGTAAATCGGTGTTTTGCTGATTTGATGGCCCTATTTTTTATTAAACTATAAATATTATTAGTTGAATATGATTGATAGATATAGTAAATTTATTTGCTCATATTTCTTTAAAAGGAGTACTAGATATGGAGATGAGAATTGCAAATAAAAATGATATTGAAACAATTATAAAATTAAGAAAAGAACAACTACTGGATCAAGGTATGCTTGCTACTGAAGATATTGATGATAATATGAGAGAATATTTTGAAGATGTTTTCGACAAAGAAAACATCTACCAAGTGTTTATGATAGATAATCAACAAGTTGTATCTACAGGAGCAGTTATTTTTCAACAAATACCACCCGCATATGATAATTATTCTGGTGTTGAAGGCTATATTACCAATGTTTATACAACTAAATTGTACAGAGGGTTAGGTTTAAGTAAACAAATTTTAGATGAGCTTTTATTAAAGTGTAAAACAGAACAAGTCAATATAGTTAATTTAAAAGCTTCTACTAATGCAGAACCATTATATTCTAAAATTGGTTTCATAAAAAATGCATCATCCATGACCATTGAGTTATAAAATAATGAAGTGAACAGTATTAAATATAAATTTTTTTATTGAAATAATAATTAAAGTTTAACCTTTCAATATATAATAAATCTAAATATAAAATTAAGAAGTAGAAGTAAGAGAATTCAATTTAACTATTATTGATTTCTTTTTACTTCTACTTTTTTTATTAATCTATATTGTAAATTATGAAAAAAAAGTCAAGTCCAGACTCCT